>MGWP01000018.1 GCA_001801055.1 Gallionellales bacterium GWA2_55_18
CTTTTCTGGAAAATCATTTGTGTGAAATATTCAGCGTGCCGTGCCAGAACGATGCGCCGATTGCGCCAATTTCCGCTTTGTATGACGGGCTGGATGAAGGTTGCTGGCTGCGCGCCGATCCGGTGCATTTGCGCTTGCAGCGCGACCAGTTGGTGCTGTTGCCGGATATCGAAATCACCGCAGATGAGGCCGCGCAAATGTGCGCCAGCCTGAATTTGCACTTTGCCGGGCAGGGCATGGAATTTTTTGCGCCCCACCCGCAACGTTGGTATATGAAACTCGACAGGTTGCCGGATATTGAAACCGTGCCGTTGTCGCAGGCCGTCGGGCGCAACGTGCACGGTTTATTGCCCAAAGGTGCCGAGGCGATGCGCTGGCACCGGATATTCAACGAAATCCAGATGCTGCTGTTCAATCAGTCCGCAAACGAAACCCGCGAAGCGCGCGGAGAGTTGCCGGTTAACAGCGTGTGGTTGTGGGGCGGCGGCGCGACAAATGAGCCGCTGCAAACGACTTATGAAAGCGTGAGTTCGGATGACGTGCTGCCGGAAATGTTTGCTTCGGCTGCGGATATTCCGTTTGCCGGGTGGTCAGGGCGGTGGAGCGGCAAGGAAGGCAATGGCGAGCAATTGCTGGTCTGGAGCGGGTTGCGCCAAGCCTTGCAGCGCGGCGATCTGGGTACTTGGCGCGATGCTTTGCAGGGCTTTGAAACAGACTATGCGCAGCCGTTGTGGCAAGCGTTGCGCTCGGGAAAAATCGAGCGGTTGCGGATAGATGCCCTGGGTGAGGAGGGTATTCGGCAAATGTTGTTGGATCGTGTCGGCGCATGGGTATTCTGGAAACGCACCAAGCCGCTGGGTGAGTATTATTAAGCGCCTGTTTTCAAAAAACATTGATACCCGTTAGGATTTTGTTCGATTTATTTGATATGAAGTTGACGTGCATCATGGTTTTGTTTGTTTTGTTAATTGATAATCGGGACAATTGGGGCGATAAGTACCTAATAAAGCCAGACAGGATTTAATGAATGAAAAGATCAATTACACCGACTTCGGTTGAACGGGTGATGCGCGAGGACGACTTCATCGTTTCCATGACCGACCCCAAGGGCATTATCACCTACGGCAACCGGACTTTCATCGAATTCTCCGGTTACCTCGAGGCCGAATTGCTCGGTTCGCAACACAACATTATCCGCCACCCGGATATGCCGCGCGCCGTGTTCAAGCTGTTGTGGGACAAAATTCAGAATCGCGAGGAGTGTTTCGCGTATGTGAAAAACATGTCCAAAGATGGCGGTTTTTATTGGGTGTTCACCAACGTCACGCCGAATCTCGATGCCAGCGGAAATATAACGGGTTATTTCTCGGTGCGGCGCAAGCCCAAGGCAAGCGGCATTAAAACCATGACCGAGGTATATCGCATCATGTTGGAAGCGGAGAGAAAAGCCGGGGCTGCCAATGCGATAGCGGCTTCCACCAAGATACTGGTCGATATATTGAAAGAAAAGGGGCTCGGCTATGACGAACTTGTCCTTGCAATTTAGGTTTTCCGCACTGCTGTGGTCATTTTCCTTCGGGACGCTGGTCATCATCCTGACCAGTTTCTTTTTGCATGGAGTGGATATATTCATGCTGGGTTTTCTCGCGGTTGGCGTGGCGGTATCGGCGTGGGGGCAATGGCTGGCAAGGAAATGGCTGGCGCCAATCGGGAGGCTGAAACTTACCGTCGACGAGGTTGCGCAGGGGAAGTTTAATAGCCGGGTAACCGGCATAGCCGAATCGCATGACGAGATCAGCATGTTGTGCTGGAGCGTGAACGATATGCTGGATCAGCTAAGCGTCATGTTCCGTGAGCAGGACTCGAGTTTTCGCGCCAACCTGAACGGGAATTTTTATCGTACGGCAATAAGCGGCGGAATGCACGGCGAGCTTATGAAAAATTTGGCCAATCTGAACATCCTGCTAAAAGAGATGGAGAACCAGAAAATCGGGGCGATGCGCACACAAATGCTGTCGCGCGCGCACTCGCTCAACTCGGACAATTTGCTGAAAAACCTGACGTCGAACCAGCAGGACATGAAGGTGATTTCAGACAACATGGATCAATTGGCAAGCCTTTCCCGGCGCACCCGTGAGGATGCCGAGGAAAGCCGCGAATCGGTCAAGGATGTGGTGCAAAAACTGACCGGTATTGTCGAGCGGGTGAATCATGCCAATACTGCAATTACCGAATTGAATGCGCGCAGCTCCGAGATCAACAAGACTGTGGGCTTGATCAACTCGATTGCCGATCAGACTAACTTGCTGGCTCTGAACGCGGCGATTGAAGCGGCGCGCGCCGGTGAGGCGGGGCGCGGTTTTGCGGTGGTGGCGGACGAGGTGCGCAAGCTGGCCGAGAACACCAAGAATGCCTCCGAGTCCATCGGCAGCATCATGCAAATGTTGCAGGGTGAAGCGGCCAAAATGCTGGAGGACTCGAAGGAAATGCATGAGATAACCAATTCTTCGCAGGATGTCATCGGCCAGCTCGAACAAAAATTCGGGCAGTTCTATGAATCTGCCGTGATTACCCTATCGGGAGCGCGTTATGCGAAGGATCTCAGTTTTGCCTCGCTGGTCAAAGTCGATCACATTATCTACAAGCAGCGCGCCTATGCATTGATTAACGACCCCGGCAACGACGAATTCAAGAGGGCTGTGGATGTTGACCACAACGGTTGCCGTCTGGGGCATTGGTATGCAGGGGAAGGCAAAGAGGTGTTCGGCAATTCGCCTTCATTCCGTTCGTTATCGGCTCCGCACAGCAAGGTTCACGAGTGCATGCAACTCATGGTCAGCCAATTGGATCAAGGATGGGAACGCAATCCGAAGATACAGGACAGCATTTGCGCTGCGCTGGATTGCGCCGAAAAAGCCAGCCTGGATGTGATGCATATGATGGACAAGATTGTTGCAGACAAGCATCCGAACATTGCAGCGGTAAACTGAAAGCCACCTGATTGATCGTTAAATGGTAGGAATTCAATTTCCATGATAATAAGCGTCACATCATGAATTCCACACCCTCCTTTCTTGGCAGGGTGCAGGAAATTTGTCGGGACATCGACCAGTCCCGTACGCTTGAGGCATTGTATGAAAATCTGCCCCATTATCTTGCCAAGGTCGGCGGCACCCATACCAGCGATACGTCGGCATCGGTCTTTATAACCATAGTCAAATACAACATCGCTGGACATACCTTTCAGATCGCCAACGGTACCGGGAAATATGCTGCAGCAGCAGGCTCCATGGTGCTTGATGGGCCGATTCTGGAGCACTTGAGCAACGCTATCCGCCAGCGTTCAAACCACTATAGCCGCGACGCGGTGACTTTCTGCTTTCCACACCCGGAGAATTTCGCCATTCTCGTTTATGTCGAGCTTGCGCAGGAGCTTGATACTGGAGCGCAGGAATTGCTTCAATTTGTCAACGATAAGGTAGTCAGTTCGATACGGACGCATAGCCTTTTCAAGCAAACCGTGCGCACCGGGCGCGCCATGGTCATCGCGTTGGCCAGCCTCGCGGAACACAAGGATCAGGATACCGGCGACCACATCATGCGCGTCGCCATCATGACCGATGAAATCGTGCAGGTTTTGGGCGAGTTGGGATATTACGCGGAAAAAATTACGCCGGAATTTGAGCGCCATGTCAGTACCGCCAGCATTCTTCATGACGTAGGCAAAATTTCCATTTCCGACAGCATCCTTAAAAAACCCGGCAAGCTGGATCCGGAAGAGCGCAAGATCATCGAAACCCACACCCTGAAAGGCAAAAAGGTGCTGGAAAAGGCCAGCCGCATACTTGATGACTACAATTATCTGCTCACCCTGTCCTGTGAAATCGCTCTGCACCACCATGAACACTACAATGGGCAGGGATACCCGGCACAGATCGCCGGGCAGGATATCCCGTTATCCGCGCGCATTGTCGGGCTGGTCGATGTTTTCGATGCGCTCACTTCGGAGAGAGCCTACAAAAAAGCCTGGACCGATCAGGAGGCGATTGCATATATCAGCGAACAAGCCGGAAAACAGTTTGACCCGCTGGTTGTCGAGGCATTTCTCAAGGTGATGGAATACCGGCGGGGCATCGTCCTGATCCAATGGACAGAGGAGCTGTCGGTAAAGGTTCGCAGCATGGATAACGACCATCGCGTCCTCGTCGGGCTGATCAATCAACTGGCTTCGGCAGAAAAGATCGGCAACCGGCGTGTTGCCGAATCGGTGCTGGACGAATTGCTCAATTACGCTATCGACCACTTCGAACGCGAAGAACAATTCCTGCATAAATCCGGCTACCCTTTTTCAGAACTGGTCAAGCACAAGCTTCAACATGCCTCGTTTAATGAAACCATCCAGGATATTCGCTGGCAGTACCTGCATGGATTTCGCCCCAGAATCAATCAGGAAGTACTATTCTTCCTGCGTGACTGGCTCAGCAAGCACATTCTGGTCGAGGATATGAAATATGCGGGATTGGCGTGTGCCGGAAATTGACTGGTGTGTGCAGTCTCTTGTTGGGGTTTAGCCCGACATGTCGGATTGGAATCCGACCTACACTGCGGCTCTTGTGGTTGGCATAAATTCCAAGCAATGTGCAACACTACACTAGACACAGGCCAGAAATCCGGGGCCGTCGAATAATGCAAGCAACCTGTCCGGTCAAATGAAAATAATGGATTTTTTCAACAACGTCAGTATCAAAACGCGGCTCTGGCTGATCATGTGTTTCATGGCGCTGGGGCTGCTGATTGAGGGAGGGATCGGATTGACTGGCATCGTGATGGCGAACAAGGCGCTGGATGCCGCTTACAAGGATAGCCTCGAACCGACCCGAATGATCAGCCGTGTCATGCTGCTGATGGGCGATAACCGTGCCCAAATCATGCTGTGGCTGCAACATGACGCAGACGGGCAAGCACCCGAAATACACAACAACGATCCGCTTATGACGCACACCGCCATCATAGCCAAAAACCGCGATGAGATTACCGCTCTTGTCGCAGAATACAAAAAACGCAACCTGACTGCGGAAGAGAGGGATCTGGCGGACAAATATGCGGCAGCACGCGCGCTGTATGTCAATGAAGGATTGATGCCGGCTGTTACGGTGCTGCAAGCGGCAGACTATCAAAAAGCCAACAAGATTCTTCTGCAAAAGATCAATCCGTATTATGAAACCGCCAATGCCAGAGCAAATACTTTGCTGCAAAAAATTCTCGAAACCTCCAAATCCGGATATGACCATGCCGAGGAGCGTTATATCCTGATCCGTAATATCGTCATCGGTAGCACATTGCTGGGCCTTTTGCTGGGTGCCATTGCAGCGACGCTGCTGATACGCTCGATCATGCGGCCACTCAATAGGGCAGTGGGGCACTTCAAGGATATCGCCCAGGGCAACATGGACGAAATCATCGCGGTTTCCGGCAGGGACGAGCTCGGCCAGGTGCTGAACGAGCTGTCAACCATGCAGGATAAATTAAAAACCGTCATTGGCGAGCTTGACCACCTCGCCAGCACCGACAAACTTACCGGCTCATGGAACCGGAGGCGGCTTGAGGAAACTGTCAGGAGCGAAATGGATCGTTTGAAGCGATACGACCATCCGCTGTGCCTGATGGTGTTCGATATCGATTTCTTCAAAAAAATAAACGACTGTCACGGCCACAACGCCGGCGATCAGGTGTTGATCGAGTTGGCGGCAAAGATTCGCGCATCTCTTCGCACCAGCGATTCCCTTACGCGCTGGGGCGGGGAAGAATTCGTCGTGCTGTGCCCGAACACAACGCTTTCGACGGCCTCGCTGCTTGCCGAGCGGCTGCGCAATAAAATTGCTAGCACAAACTTTCCGGAGGTGGAGCATATTACGGTGAGTGTCGGCGTGGCAGAGTGCTTGCCCGGAGAATCCTGGGAGCAGTGGTTCAAACGGGCCGATGAAGCGCTTTATCGGGCTAAGTCGGGCGGCAGAAACCAGGTGCAAATTGCCCCGGAAGCGCCGAATCGCATCGGTGTCGGGGAGAATGTAGCAGCGAATTTTGTGCAGCTTGTCTGGCATGAGTCATACGAAAGTGGCAACGAGGTGATTGACCGCGAACATCGTGGTCTGTTCAATGATGCCAATGAGCTGCTGGCCGCGATGCTTTCCGGGCGACCGGCGGATGAGGTGAAAATATTTGTGGATACCCTGACTCGTGATGTGGTCAAGCATTTTCAGGATGAGGTGGAGATTCTCGTGGCAGCCGGTTATCCCGGAGTGACGGCACATGCCGCAATGCATCGCGAACTGGTGAATGGCATCGTCGCGCTGGTGGGCAGGTTCCATGCGGGTACATTGGGACTCGGCGAATTGTTCAATTTTCTTGCGCATGACGTGGTTGCCAAACATCTGTTGGGTGCGGATCGTGATTTTTTCCCTTATATGGGAGCACGGAATTTAGATATTGGGCGCAAAGAAGAGAAAGGTAGCAACATTGGTTGACTCCGGCAGCTATGGAGTATGCAGGCGCACGGCATGATTTGGCGGCTGCAATCGGTATGAATAAATTCAAACACAGATAGGGAGATCGATGATGGAGCTGGTTGAATGGAACGAGTCTTACAGTGTGGGAAATGTGTTGATGGATGCGCATCACCGGATATTTTTCGAGACCATCAAGGAATTCAGCGAATTTCCTGATAAAAATAATCACGAGGCCATCAAACAACGCATTGAGTTTTTGATCGAATATGCCGCCATGCATTTGAGTGCCGAAGAAAAACTGATGCTCAAGGCAAACTACCCCGGACTCGACGGCCATAAGGCAGTTCATGACGCATTTGTACAGGAGCTGCTATCCATAAAAGAATCTTTCGATAAAGATCAGACCTCCATTACCGCCGATAAAATCCTGCAAATCATGCAGGACTGGCTTGTAACCCATATTGTGGGCAGCGATAAGCGTTATATGCCTTATGTCCAGAAATTGCAGGTCTGATCACAATGCTTCGCAATCAGATTGATCTAATCTGGCTATATGTGGGTGATCCCGCTTTTGCAGACTATTTGATGAGGTGTTTATCATGGCTATAAATATACAAATTAATGACCGTTCTGCGCGCATTGCCATGGCCGGACGTTTTGATTTTGAAGTGCATCGCGATTTCAAAAATGCCTATATGCCGCTAATTAATAACGGTGCAGTACGCGAAATCGAGATTGAAATGAGCAAGGTGGATTATCTGGATAGTGCGGCTTTGGGCATGTTGATGCTGTTAAATGAACGGGCCAAGGAAGCCAGTAAACCGGTTGCGCTGCTTAATGCTTCCAATGTGGTGTCGCAGGTGCTGGAAGTCGCCAATTTCAGCAAAATTTTTAACATCAGGAACACGGTTTGACCCGGCGCGCTCAAAAACCAACCGCAACACCTTGGAGAGGTTAAGGTGTTGGGATGGAAAAAACAGAAAAGCTCTATAAGCAGTTGAGT
>MGWP01000019.1 GCA_001801055.1 Gallionellales bacterium GWA2_55_18
CGGTAGAGGTTTACAGCGAACTCCTGCACAATATGGAACTCGCTAAAACGGCTACTAAACATTAACTGTTGCGGTTGGTTATTGAATCCGCCGTGGATAAGAATGCGCTGCCATTTATTAAACACGTCGAATCAATGTCGCAATTGATCGATAACGCGGTAGCCACCACGCGGCGCATACTCACCGGGCTGAGACCAACCATACTCGACGATTTCGGCATTCTGGCGGCGCTCGAATGGCAAGCCGCGCAATTCCAAAAACGTACCGGCATCGAATGCGTGGTGAACTGCGTCTGTGCCAGAAGTGAAGACTGCGCAAAAGAATTGGACAAACCACGCTCAATTGCGCTGTTCCGCATTTTCCAGGAAGCGCTCACCAATGTGGCGAAGCATTCCGGCGCATCCAGGGTGGAAATTGAATTTCTCCGCAGCGACGAAGAAATTGTCATGTCGATTATCGACAATGGGCGCGGTATGGCAAAAAATCGCACCGATGCCTCAATACCCTATGGCATACTCGGCATGAGCGAGCGTGTTGATCGGCTGGGCGGTCAAATCAGCCTTGACACTCCGCCCGGTGGCGGATTTACCGTGACGGTAATATTGCCGCTACCAGCCAACGAAGAGGAGGAAACATGATCCGCATCCTGATCGCCGACGACCACGCCACAGTGCGCCAAGGATTGGCGACCATTTTGGAGAAAAATCGTGAGATGAAAATCGTGGCGAGTTGCACCAATGGTGCCGATGCCCTGAATTGGTTGCGCAAAAACGATTGCGACATTGCGCTGATCGATATTTCCATGCCCGGCATAAATGGCATCGACTTGCTCAAACATCTGCGGAATGAAAAACCGAAATTGCCGGTGCTGGTCCTCAGCGCCTACCCCGAAGACCAGTATGCGGTGCGTCTTATCAAGGCCGGTGCGGTCGGCTATCTGAACAAGGAATGCGCGCCGGATGAGATATTGGGTGCGGTGCGCTGCGTGCTGGACGGCAAAAAATACATCAGCCCGGCAGTGGCCGAAATGCTCGCCAGCGAACTCAGTCTGCCGGATGGGAAGCTCCCGCACGAAGCACTATCGAATCGCGAATACCAGATTTTTATGCTGATTGCTTCGGCCAAAACTGTTTCTGAAATTGCCGACCTCCTGAAATTGAGCGCGAAAACCATCAGCACCTACCGCAGCCGCATCCTGGAAAAAATGCACCTGCATAACAACGCCGAGCTAATGCGCTACGCCGTTGATAACCAGCTCATGCAATAACCGGCAACCGCTGCGGAAGTGATGGATGCCGCAATGGTATCTGCCATTCATGGCACTACCTTAAGCACAATGATGGCAAACCCCCTCCCCTTGAAGGGGAAGGGACGATAGCTCCCCACGATTTTTTTGGGGAAAGGAAGTATGTCGATTTGTGCAGCATCTGGTGCTTTTACGCTTAAGGTAGTGCCATGAGTATCTGCCATGAGTTGTTCCATTTCTCAATTGATAGCGCGCAGGTTGGGCAAAGCCTGCCCTGAGCCTGTCGAAGGGCGCAGCGTACCCAACACAGCGGCTCATCCGGTTTGGTATCAACAGGATCCGGCCACTCTTCCCGCCGCGCCTCGCGCCCCGTCAGGCAAACACTGACAATAAATTTACCTGCTCCTTACGTCACAATCAGATAAACACCGATACACATTCCATGTGTAAGGGAATATCGTGCATCTACGGGTTTTGCAAGCCTGAGCAGCACGACGAAGGAGTTGTCACGGAATACGCACCGATTCTCGTAGCGGTCAATTTCAAGGAGGGCATCATGAATATGACATGGAGAGAACAATGGAGTGTCGGAAATGCGGTTATCGATTCAGACCATAAAAAGCTGGTTGGGTTGATCAACTACATAGATTGTGTAACTAAAGCCAAGGATAGTTTTGAATTGTCGCGGGCGCTTAAACTGTTCAAGGATTGCATGAATCGCCATTCTATAAATGAGGAACAGCTTGCGCAGGTGCTCGACTTTCCTTTCGCCGCGCACAAAGTGGCGCATCAGAATATACAGGCAGAAATCGATTTTACAGGGACTGATCTCGCAAAGTATGAGCGGGAGAAAAACAGCATGGCGACTGTATTCGTGATGGAGCATTACGCCCAATTCTTGTGGGATTGCCTGATCAAACACATCACCGAGGAAGACATGCTGATGAAGCCGGTGCTGCAAACCTGCCCTTACGACTTCAGGATTGACGAAGCACCTGCCTATAGTTGAGCGTTGACCGATTCAACCTGGAAACGGCAATACATCCACGAAAAACACGAAAGGCACGAAATAAAACAAGATGTTGCAATAGTTCTGCGACTACCCCTTCGGATTTTGTTTCTCAACATGAAGTTCTTTGAATTTGTTCGTATTTTTCGTGACTTTCGTTAACCAATGACTTGGCGCATGTTTCGCCGCGCTTAGTCAGATGGCTAGTTGGTTCATCAGGACAACTGTTTTTTCTAGGTTCAACCAACATCAAAGGAGAACAACATGACACGAATCAAAAAAATATTAGGCAGAGCAGAAATAGGGCATATAAGCCACTGCGTTGCCAAGCTGGAAAATGACCACTATGCCGTCGGCCAACTGGCAGTTGGGCAAATGGTAGAGGCGGGGGCTGAATTTGAAACACTGAATGCAGCTTTCGACAACTGGGTCGTCACATTACCCGCATTTCCCAAACACGAACCGGCATGGCTGGAAAGCGGTCGGGCAAAGTGTGTTCAAGCTTAGCTTAAGGGCGCAACGTACCCGACCTATGAAAAGACAATTTCCCATTTTTGGTTCCGGCTCATCCCGTTTAGTTTTGCAGGTTGGGTTGCATGAGGAAACCGCTAAAAACCTATAAATTTAAGCTGGGCAAGCCGGAACCAAAGTGTAGGTCGAGCCCTGCCCGACATGGTGGGCAAAGCCTACCCTGCGGATATTGTTTAACGTGTTGATAATAATATATAAACACAATATTTTATTGTTTTTTTACATCACCAATGGCTCAATTCGGGCGGGGAATTGGCGATTGCGGTCTTTCACATCGCATGCCTTGTCAGGCAAACACTGACAAGAAATTTCCCTGTTCCCTACCCCACAATCAGGTAAACGCCGATACGCATTTTGCGCGCAATGAAGTACCGTTCCGCACATTAAATTGGCAAGTCTGGTTGGCGCAAAATGGGATGTTGAACTCCAATGGCGGACATGTTTAAGGAGCGCATGATGGGGTTGTTATGGATGGAGCAGATGAGTGTCGGAAATGCAATTATTGATTCCGATCACAGGGAGCTAATCGCCATGATCAATGGCGCAGAGTACATGATCAAAAAAAGGGACAGCTTCATTCTGTCGCTGGCGCTTGACCACATCGAGCATTGGTTGCGTGTGCATTTTGCAAATGAGGAAATGATTGCACAGGCGGTCGGATTTGATTTTGCCAGGCATAAACGGGAGCATGAAAATGTGTTGGAAACTTTTCATTTTATGAGGGATGTGATAGCGGAGAAAAATGGCGCATGGAATGAAGAGGCGGCAGAGCTTTATTCCGAATTTTTAAGCGATTGGTTGACCGACCACCTCTTTAACGAAGATATGCTGATGAAACCGGTACTGCAAACCTATCCATACGATGCCAAGCTAGTCGGGCATTTCGAACTTGTACAAAGGGAAGATGACCGGCGAAAGATAGGGCAATGAATATATTTATTGTGGAAGATTCAAGATGTTCACGGGAGTGCCTGCAATCCATTCTGTCCGATATACCCGGCATCACGGTAATCGGCCACGCTACGGCAGTCGGGTCGGACGTGATCGGGGTCATCGAAACATTGGTGCCAGATGCCGTTATTTTTGACATCGACCTGAAAAATATAGCGGTGATGGATATGCTGGAAAGCATCAAAAAATACTGTCATGGGATGAAGGTCATGATATTGGCCGATTGCGCCAACGAGATTGACTTCAACAGCTGTTTGTACACCGGAGAAGATAATTTTTTTGACAAGACTTCGCAGTTCATGACGATCCGGGCGGCTTTATGGAAATGGGTATACGACTGCCGTTTGGACAACAGGCTTGATGCTTTGCAGCTTCCCTGAGGGTGTAGCCATATCGGTAGATATAAACCCAGATTGCCCATTAGCGTTTGAGGCATCGGTAAATCAAGGGGTTGTCGGTCGGGTTTTAACTCGACTTGTCGGGCTGAAGCCCGACCTATGGTCTAATGGGTTATTTGGGATAAAGGCACAGCGATGACAGGCAACAGCGCCAGTATGAAATTGATGCAGGCATTTTTTTCTCCTGCCGTATCCCTGATGAGTCGCCTAGATGTCACCCGGAAATTCGTGTTGCTGGGATTGATGTCGCTGGCCGCGATTGCGGTGGTGATGTACAGCCTGTTTGCCAGCCTTGACCAAGTCATCAGCTTCTCGCAACAGGAATTAAAAGGCCTCGAGTTGATCAAGCCGTTTCCCCACGTTATGCAGACGCTCCAGGAACATCGCGGGCTTTCTGCTGAAATCCTCGGTGGCGATGAAGCCATGCGGGGCAGTCTGGCCAGCATGGAACAGGAAGCTCTCAAGTCATTAAACGAGATGCGGGAAGGGGCGTTTTCCGGCATGGCTTCCGGAGAAGCATTGCAGCACATCGCGGCAGACTGGGAGCGCCTGCGCAAAGAGGGACTCAATCTGACGGCGGCGGAAAACTTTGCCGCGCATACCCGCCTGATCGACCGGGTGCAGGCATTCGAGGTGATGGTCGCCGATGAATACGCGCTGATCCTGGATCCCGAGCTCAGCACGTATTACCTGATCGATACCATCGTCAACAAGCTGCCGCATGCGCTTGAACATCTTGGGCGGCTGCGCGCCTACGGCACCGGTATCCTGGTCGAAAAACAGACTACCCCACAACAGAAAATTGAACTGAACATCCTGATCGCAGAGCTCGACGATGCGATCGTGTCGCTCAACATCAACCTCGACAAGACCGGTCGCTACAATCCGGCGCTACAGGGTTTGATTTCGGCTGCATCCAGAGAGATATCCGACTCGGCGCAACAGATTGCCAGCCTCGCGGTATTGGACATCCTTGCGGGCCATTTTGCCACGCGCCATAACGATTTTTTCGGTATGTCCACTGCGGCAATCGACCGGAGTTATACGCAACTGCATGAAATATTGCTGCCGACGGCTGAAACGCTCATCAAGGCGCGTATTGCCCGGGCGGAGAATGCGTTGCGCGCCAGCACCGGCATCGCCTTCCTATTGTTCCTGATGGTGGCTTATTTCTCGATTGGCATCTGTCGCGCCATTATCGTCAACATCAGGTCGCTGGCACGCTCGGCGCACGCCTTTGCCGGCGGTGATCTGCATGAGCGGATCAATCTCGGCGCGCACGATGAACTCGGCCAGATAGGCGACAGTTTCAACGAAATGGCTGATGGGCTCAGCGCGTTACTGAAAGTGTCCCGTGAGAATGAAGCGCGCCTGCACGACCTGTCGGTGCACCTCGAAGAACGGGTAAAGGAACGCACCGTCGAATTGGAGTTTGCGCAGCGGCTAACCGAATCGTTGCTGCGGCGCAACGAGGCATTGATGATGACCTCCATGGACGGTATCCATGTGATGGATTTGAACGGGGGACTCGTGGCGGCCAACGGCGCCTTCTGCCGTATGCTGGGCTACACTCAGGCGGATGTGCCCAGACTCGGTGTGGCCGACTGGGATAAGCAATGGTCGCTTGAGGAATTGCAGTCACAATTCAGGGCGCTGATCGGCAGAGGTGCGCTGTTTGAAACCGTGTGGCGCCGCAAGGACGGCACGTTGATTCATGTCGAGATCAGCGCCTCCGGGGTGGAGCATGAAGGGCAGGCGCTCATCTTTGCGGCAAGCCGCGACATCACTGACCGGAAGCAGGCAGAAAATGCTTTGCGTGAAAGCGAGACCCGCTACCGCACGCTCGTCGAGAATTCCCCCCTGTGCATCCACGAAATAGACAAGGATGGCAGGTTAACCTCCATGAACCGGGCGGGTTTACTCATGATAGGAGCCAAAGATGAAAGTGCCGTGCGAGGCCTGTTATATCTGGATGCAGTAAGCGCCGCCGACCGGGGTCGCATAGGGGAGTTGCTTGCCAAGGCGTATGCCGGGGAAACCAGCCATTTTGAGTTCAAGTCGGCCGGACTGCACGAGCGGAATTTTAAATCGTGCTTTGTTCCCGTCATGAATAGTGAAGGCAGCGTTGAAAAGTTGATGGGAATAACGGAGGACATCACCGAGCGCAAGAAGGCCGAGGAGGAGATTCATAATCTTGCGTTTTATGACGCGCTGACCAAATTACCCAATCGCCGTCTGTTCCTTGACCGCTTCGGTACGGCCTTGACTGTCTCGGTGCGGTTCAACAACTATGGCGCGGTGTTGTTCATCGACCTGGATCGTTTCAAGCTGCTTAACGACACGCTCGGCCATGACTACGGCGACCTGTTATTGATCGAAGTGGCCGCCCGGGTCAAATCCTGCGTGCGTGAGATGGATACGGTGGCAAGGTTGGGCGGGGATGAGTTCGTCGTGCTGATCGAGGGTGTCAGCGACGATCAGGAGGAGGCTTCACACACGGTCGGGTTGGTTGCCGAAAAAATCCGCGAATCGCTGGCGCGCCCCTACCATCTCAATAGTCACGAGCACCATTGTTCGCCCAGCATCGGCATCAGCCTGTATCGCGGCAATGATGAACCGGTGGAAGCCTTGCTCCAGCATGCCGACATGGCGATGTACCAGGCCAAGGATTCCGGGCGCAATGCGGTGCGATTCTTTGATCCTGTCATGCAAAATAACGTGGCCACGCGCGCCGCATTGGTGAGCGATTTGCGCAACGCCATCGAGCGGCGGCAATTGCATCTGCATTACCAGTTGCAGGTGGATAACGATAATCGCCCGGTGGGCGCGGAAGCGCTGCTGCGCTGGATCCATCCGCAGCGCGGCATGGTCATGCCCGATCAATTTCTCCCGATTGCCGAAGATAGCACGCTGATTCTGGATATTGGCAATTGGGTGCTGGAAACCGCCTGCCGGCAACTCGCCTTGTGGGACGCGAACGGGAAGATGCGCGATCTGGTGCTGACGGTAAACATCAGCGCCAAACAATTTTTCATGCCGGATTTTGTGGATAAGGTAGCCAAAGTCTTGCGCAAGCATCAGATCACTCCCGCGCGCTTGAAACTGGAACTGACCGAAAGCATGGCGCTGGATGACTTGCACGGCGCGGTAGAAAAAATGCGCGCACTGAAGGCGCTTGGTGTCTGCCTGTCGATGGACGATTTTGGCATCCGCTATTCGTCGCTGTCCAACCTGAAACAACTCCCGCTCGACCAGATCAAGCTGGGCAGAAGTTTTGTGCAGGATGTTGCAAGCGATGGCAACGTCGCGCTACTGGTGCAGAGCATCATTGATATGTCGAGCAAATACCGCATTACCGTGATCGCCGAAGGGGTGGAGAACAAAGCGCAACTGGCCTCGCTCAAGGATCGCGATTGCGTGGCCTATCAAGGCTTCCTGTTCAGCAAGGCGTTATCTATCGATGAGTTTGAGCAGTTATTGAGCTGAGACCGGTGCTAGCTGACTGTCTGGCTTAACGGGTACACCTAAGCTGGGCGAGCCGGAGCCAAAAATGGGAAGCTGTTTTTCCTACGCAATGATCGTCCAACACATTGTCAATGCTCAATAAGCACAAGATTCTTGTCATGTTTTGAGATCATTCGGTTGATAAGAGACTAAAAATCAATTTTTGATGTGCCAGTTATGCGATCACATTCGCCAGATAAGCAGTGTGGAGCGATGCAGGTCATCCATCTGCACCGTCTCGTGCGGTGATTGCCCCGGCACGGCGAAGGTGCTGCTGATAAATATCGTTCCCGGGCGCATCTCGGCGCGCGCCTTGCGCCAGAGCCGCTCCATCGGTACCGGCGAGAGATAGGCGAATACCACATCGTATTGCGCCAGGTTGCAGGCAGCAAGATTGTCATCCCAGATGCTGCCCCACTGCACGTTACAGTTGCGATAGCCGCCCAGCTTGATGCGTAGCCAGCTCCACAAGAACGGCAGTGGTGCGGATTCCACACCGCTGTAGTACCCATCTGGTTGGGCACGGGCAAGGTGCGTCAATACCCCGCCCAAGCCGGAGCCGAGATCGATAAAGCGGAAGCCTGTCTTCGCATCCGGAAGAAAACCTTCCAACGCGCGCCACACCTTGTTGCTGGAAAGATACAGCGGCACCTGGGTGCGAAAAGTGCTCCAGTACACCGCTAGCAGGATAAGAAACGCGACGAGAAAAACATCGGGCGGGATGTTCAGCGCGAGCATCGCTACCAGCGCGGGAGCGAATAATAATTGGATCGGCAACCACCAGCGCGCCAGCCCGGCAAAATAGGTGAAGGCCGCAGCGAGCAAACCGCACAGCAGGGCAAAAATGAGGGGAGAGGATTGCAGGCCGGACAGGCGGACACCGAGCATGGTCAGAGCAAATGCCGCGAATTGCAGCAGCAGTGCGGTGACGGCGGGAGGGAGTTTTTTGAGCGGGGCGGGCAAGTTAGCGTACTAGCGCTGCTTCGACTTCCTGCCGTTTATTCTTGCCGGATAGCCGTTCTGCCAGCGCCAGTGCAAAATCCATTGCAGTGCCGGGGCCGCGCGAGGTGATCAGCTTGCCGTCTTCCACGACGGCGGCGTTTTGCAAGTTTACTTTGGGGTATGCATCCAGGCAGGTCGGATAGCAGGTAGCCTTGCGCCCGTCCAGCAATCCGGCGGCGGCGAGCACCGATGGCGCAGCGCAGATCGCGGCAACATATTTCCCCTGCTGCGCCATTTTCTGCAACAGCGCGATCAGGCGGTTGTCGGCTCTCAGATTGTCTGTGCCGGGCAGTCCACCGGGCAGTACGATCATATCGAAATTTTGATGCTGCGCGATATCCAGCGTGGTATCCGGCAACAGCACTACGCCGTGGCTGGACAATACCGGCAAGTCGTCCAAGCCTGCGCTGGTCACTTCGATCCCGGCGCGGCGCAGGATGTCGATGATCGTTATGGCTTCAATTTCTTCGCAACCTTGCGCGAGTAATACGAGAACCTTGTGCATGGTGAAACCTCCGGTGGATTCAACCTTGAGAAGTGCAATTTTTGTAAACGAATTCAGATGGTGTGCTGCGTTAATATCGGGGCCACTTGAACGGTCAGGTAAAAGAGGCGGATGAAGAAATGCAAGCAGATCGCCAGCGGCTAACGATACCAGATTTACGAATTGAAACAAGCGGGTTTACGCATGCTTATGGGAGTCTATAAAAATTCAGAGTTCGCCCAAATGCAGGGCGCGTAAAAAATTTCGCCGCGCCGCGTACGCATGATATGTATAGCAAGAGATTTTTTACGCAACACGGCAGTTGGGATGAAATGTAGATTTTTAGAGGCTCCCTTATTCAAAGCGCGTAGCCGTTCCGGGGGTGTCTCGGCCAAGCGTTCGCATGCACAAGCCGCAAATTTGTGTGGTATCTTGCGCACATTCATTTGTATGCATGTTTTACCGATGCCATGAGCCTGTTTGCATTGATCGCCGCGCTGTTGCTGGAGCAGCTTCATCCGCTTTCCTCGCGCAAATACCTGCATGGCTGGCTGTCCGGCTACGTCAGTTTCTTTCAGCAACACTTGAATGCCGGGCAGCGCAAGCACGGCAAGATCGCCTGGCTGCTGGCGGTGTTGCCGCTGCTGGTCGGCGTGGCGGCGCTGTACTGGCTGCTGTGCAGCGTGCATCCGGTGTTTGCGTGGGCGTTCAATGCGCTGGTGCTGTATCTCACGATGGGTTTTCGCCAGTTCAGTCATTACTTCACCGATATTCATCATGCGTTGCGCGACGGCAGGCTGGATGAGGCACGCGGGCTGCTTACCAACTGGCGCGGCATTCCTTCGCATGAATTGAATGCCGAAGAAGTGGCGCGCGTCACCATCGAGGAGGCGCTGATCGCCTCGCACCGCAATGTGTTCGGCGTGATCGTGTGGTTTGTGCTGTTCAGCGCGGTCGGGCTGGGTGGCGCGGCGGGCGCGCTGCTGTACCGCCTCGGGCAATTTTTGCGCAAGCGCTGGGGCGACGAGGATGCGGCTGCCGAACCGGACAGCTTGCTGGATGGAGAGTGGGGCGGCGGAGAATTTGGCGGTTTTGCGCGCCAGGCGTTTTACGTCCTGGAATGGCTGCCGATTCGCATGACCGCGATGACCTTCGCTATCGTCGGCAATTTCGAGGATACGGCGTATTGCTGGCGCACCCAGGCGGCGAGCTGGCCGGACAGCGAAGCAGGGGTGCTGCTGGCCAGCGGTGCGGGGGCGCTGGGTGTACGCCTCGGCATGCCGATTCCGCAGGGCGGCTTGCCGCTGGACAGGCCGGAGCTGGGCGTCGGCGACGATGCGGATGCCGACTTCATGCGAAGCACTGTCGGGTTGGTGTGGCGCTCGGTGGTGTTCTGGATGATCCTGCTGCTGCTGCTGACCTTGGCCAGTTGGCTGGGTTAGCAGCGCATCAAAAAACTGCCGATAGAGCGGCTGGCTAAACAGCGTCAATTATTCTGCTAAGCGGCACAAAATTCGGTACATGGCCGGGATGCTTGAAATTGGCCTAACGCCCTGTTTTTATTGCGCGTGAAGTATTGTTGCAAGATAGGCTCAAAATAACGTAGAATTCGCGCCCTTTCGCTAGGCTAATTATTTTATAGGTTTCTTATGGTCATCATTCGTCTTTCCCGTGGCGGTTCAAAGAATCGTCCGTTTTACAATGTGGTAGTGGCCGATTCACGCAATCGCCGCGATGGCCGCTTTATCGAGCGCGTCGGTTTTTACAATCCGCTCGTGTCAGAAGGCCAGGAAGCGTTGCGTATCCAACTGGAGCGCGTGAGCCATTGGCAAAGCAAGGGTGCGCAGTTGAGCGACACCGTTGCCAAGCTGGTCAAGCGCGCCGGAGCCGCGGCAGCCTGATCTTAAAGAGTGTCACCGCACAAGCCTGACGACACTGGTTCCATGGTGATCATGGGGCGTATCGCAGCCGCACACGGCATTCGCGGCTGGATCAAGATTCAGCCTTTCACCGAATATCTCGATAGCCTGCTGGATTATCGAACCTGGTGGATCGGCCCGGAGCATGGTCCGTGGCGTGAAGTGGCAGTGCAGCAGTGCGAAGTGCATAACAAAACGCTGGCCGCACAGTTGCCGGATTGCCCGGATCGTACCGCAGCCGAAAAACTGAAAGGCATGTTGATCGCCGTACCGCGCGACAGCTTGCCTGAGCAGGATGAAGGCGAATACTACTGGTCGGATTTGATCGGGCTCACGGTGGTGAATGAAGTGGGCGTAACATTGGGAACAGTAACAAATTTGCTGGAAACCGGCGCGAACGAGGTGTTGAGCGTACAAGGTGACAGCGGCGAAATCCTGATCCCGTTTGTGGCCTCGACCATCAAGCAGGTGGATGTGAAAAACCAGACCATCCGCGTGGATTGGGCTTTGGATTATTAAGCTGATTACCTGAGATGATCTTCGATGTCATCACGCTGTTTCCGCAAATGTTCGATGCGCTGACGCAATACGGCATCACGCGGCGCGCGGCAGAACAGGGCAATTATGTTTTAAGGACGTGGAATCCGCGCGATTTCACCAGCGATAATTACCGCACCATCGACGACCGCCCCTACGGCGGCGGCCCCGGGATGGTGATGCTGGCAGAGCCGCTGGCAGGCGCGATCAACGCGGCCAGACAGCGGCAGGCGGTCAGCGGCGTGGCGAAGAGCCGCGTGGTGTATATGTCGCCGCAAGGCAGATTGCTGACCCATGCGCTGGTCAAAGAATTGGTAGCACAGCCGGAAGAAGGGCTGATCCTGCTGGCGGGGCGTTACGAAGGCATCGACGAACGCTTGCTGCGACAGTATGTGGATGAAGAGATTTCCATCGGCGACTATGTGTTGTCCGGTGGAGAGTTGGCCGCGATGGTGTTGATGGACAGTCTGGTGCGGCAATTGCCCGGCGTGCTGGGAGATGCCGAATCGGCGGAGCAGGATTCGTTTGTGCATGGCTTGCTGGATTGCCCGCACTACACCCGCCCGGAAATGTTTACCAACTCGAAATATTTTAATGGTGAAGCCGTGCCCCCGGTGTTGTTGTCCGGCAATCATGCGGATATACAGCGTTGGCGGCTTCAGCAGTCGTTGGGCAGGACGCGGTTGCGCAGGCCGGATCTGTTGGCCAAGCGTGATTTGACAAAAGAGGAGTCTGGGCTTCTGGAAGCATTTCAGAAGGAACAAGACTTACAAAAAAAGGAGCAGTAAAGTGAATCTGATCGAAACATTGGAAAAAGAAGAAATCGCCCGTCTGGGCAAGGCCATCCCCGCATTCGCACCCGGCGACACCGTCGTGGTCAGCGTGAACGTGGTCGAAGGCGAACGCAAGCGCGTGCAGGCTTTCGAAGGTGTCGTGATCGCCAAGCGCAATCGTGGCCTGAATTCTGCCTTCATCGTGCGCAAAATTTCCGCCGGCGAAGGCGTGGAACGTACCTTCCAGACTTACTCGCCGATCATTGCAGGCATCGAAGTGAAGCGTCGCGGCTCGGTACGTCGCGCCAAGCTCTATTTCCTGCGTGAGCGCTCCGGCAAGTCGGCGCGTATCAAGGAAAAACTGACTGCGCGCGCTTAAACGCGCGCAGGTTTTTCGGCATGGCAAAAACGGGAGCTTGGCTCCCGTTTTCTATTGCGATAGCCATGTAGCGTGCACTGTGCGCACGACATTATTTGTGCGCTATCATCGCAACATGGATTATCAGGCAAAACTAAAAATGCCATTCGGTGTGCTCGGCATCCGCTGCACCGGCAATGTGCTGACCGGTATCAATTTCCTGCCGACAGGCGAAAAACCGCAGCGCGCGACCAGTGCGCTTGCCCAAACCGTATGTGAGCAGTTACTGCGTTACATGGAAAACCCCGATGAGCAGTTTTCCGTGCCGCTCGAATTGAACGGCACCCCGCACCAGAAAAAAGTCTGGCAAGCGATGCTGGCCATCCCGCGCGGGCAGACGCGCAGCTACGGCGAGATCGCCGCCGAGCTGAAATCCTGCGCGCAGGCCGTCGGCCAGGCATGCGGCGCAAACCCGATCCCCGTCATCGTTCCCTGCCACCGCGTGGTGGGCAAGGGTGGGCTGGGCGGCTTTGCCCGTCACACGAGCGGCGCTCATCTGGACATCAAGCACTGGCTGCTGGCGCATGAACACGCCATCCCCTCCCCCCTCGCGGGAGAGGGGTAGGGGAGAGGGGGATGAATAACACCGATCTCCTCGACGAATTCTGCGACAACCTGTGGTTGGAAGATGGCCTGTCGCGCAATACGCTGGACAGCTATCGGCGCGACCTGAACAAGTTCGCGCTCTGGCTGGAAAAACAGCGCGACGCCTCCCTCCTGCAAACCACGCACGCCGACATTCAGGGCTATCTCGGCTATCTGTATATCCAGAAAGCCAAGCCCAGCAGCACCGGGCGCGCCATCTCCAGCCTCAAGCGTCTGTTTCGCTACCTGCTCAGGCAAGGCAAGATCACCACCGATCCCACCTTACAGATCGACACCCCCAAGCTGCCGCGCAACCTGCCCAAGAGCCTCACCGAACAGGACGTCGAGCAACTGCTCGACGCGCCGGACACCCAGACCCCGCTCGGCCTGCGCGACCGCACCATGTTCGAAGTGCTGTACGCCACCGGCCTGCGCGTCTCGGAACTGGTCACGTTGCGTGCCACGCAGGTGAGCATGGACATGGGCGTGGTGCGCGTGATGGGCAAGGGCAGCAAGGAACGCCTCGTGCCGCTCGGCGAAGAAGCGCTGGACTGGCTGCGCCGCTATCTCGCGGACGGGCGCGGCGTGTTGCTCGGCAGGCAGATCAGCGACGCGCTGTTCGTCACCGCGCGCGGCGAAGGCATGACCCGCCAGATGTTCTGGTATCTGATCAAGAAGCACGCCAGAACAGGCGGACTGAACAAGTCGCTGTCGCCGCACACCCTGCGCCACGCCTTCGCCACCCACCTGCTGAACCACGGTGCGGATTTGCGCGTGGTGCAGATGTTGTTGGGCCATGCGGATATTTCCACCACGCAGATTTACACGCATGTCGCGCGGGAGCGGTTGAAGCAGTTGCATGCGAAGCATCATCCGAGGGGATAACCAGCCTTTGTGGCGCAAAAGTTACAGATATAGTAGGATTAAATCCTACTTGATTCAACGGAGGCAGTCATGCGCACCACCCAGCAATTCAGTATCACTCTGCCAAATGAAATGGCGGATGTCGTTAAAAGCAAGGTCGCTGCTGGCGAATACGCCACCGAAAGCGAAGTGATCCGGGACGGGCTGCGCGCCCTGCTGGTGCGTGACCGCGCTGTGGAAAATTGGTTACGCAAAGAAGTCGGACAGGCCTATGATGCCCTGAAGGCTGACCCGGCGCGTGCCGTCACCGTTGATCAGGTGCGGGCAAGGCTGGCGGATGAACACAAGCAGTCAACCGCAAAAGCGTGAGGCAGTACACCGTAATTTTTACACCAGAAGCACAGGATCAACTTGCAGAGCTTTATCGTTACATCGCGGTAGCAGCATCACCGGAGATTGCCCAGCGTTATACCAATGCCATCATCACATATTGTGAG
>MGWP01000020.1:0-223 GCA_001801055.1 Gallionellales bacterium GWA2_55_18
CGGTAAGCAAATGGGAGATGCTGCCGGATTGGCAGACGACGGATTTGCAGCCAGCCTGGACAGCCTTTTTGCAAAGCTGTCGCGCGCTGAAGAGCAAGCCGAGCTGGCAAACGGTATGCGCGCGCACCGTGGAATTGGCGCAACCCGATAACGCCGCGCTACGCACTTTTTTTGAGGAAGGCTTTACGCCCTACCAGGTCTTCAATCCCGATGGCTCGTCGCA
>MGWP01000020.1:440-2363 GCA_001801055.1 Gallionellales bacterium GWA2_55_18
GCGCTGCAAGGGCGCGAATTATTCTGGGCAGATAACGCGGTCGATCTATTCTTCCTGCAAATCCAGGGATCGGGACGCATCGAATTACCGGACGGCAACCTGGTAAAAGTCGGTTACGCCGAGCAGAACGGTCATTCGTATATTTCCATCGGCAAGAGGCTGGTCGAAACGGGCGAATTGAAACTTGAAGAAGCCTCGATGCAGGGCATCAAGGATTGGGCAGAACGATACCCGGAAAAACTCGATGCGCTGCTGGCGCAAAACCCTAGCTATGTATTTTTCCGCGAATTGCCAAATGGGTTGTCTGCGCCGCTGGGCGCATTGGGCGTACCGCTGACCGAGACCTACAGCATCGCGGTGGATCCGCGCACCATCCCGCTCGGCGCACCGGTATTCCTCGCGACCACTTACCCGAATACAGCCGAGCCGCTGAACCGTCTGGTGTTGGCGCAGGATACCGGCGGCGCAATCAAAGGCGCGGTGCGCGCCGATTTTTTCTGGGGCTTCGGCGAGCAGGCGGGTACTCAAGCGGGGCGTATGAAACAAAGCGGCCAGATGTGGGTGTTGTTCCCCAAGGGAGCGGAACCCATGCTCAACCCATAGCATCGAGATACGCTACTACGCCAATTTCCAATGCTTGAGGACAGGCGTGACACCAAGCTGATTCTCTACTTTTTACCGTCCGCATCAAGATGTTTTTCCAATTCTTCGGCAGGCAGGTATCCGGGAACTTGCGTCCCATCGCCAAAAATCAGGTTCGGCGTGCCGGTAACGCGCAGCTTTTTGCCTAAAGCCAGCACTTTATCGATCGGTGTCTTGCAAGATGCGCTGGCCGGTGCAATGCCGTTCAGCATCAGATCATCCCACGCCTTGACCGGGTCTTTAGCGCAATGCACATTGCGTACAATTTCACCCGACCCCTGAAAGATTGGGTAAAGAAAGCTGTATATCGTAACATTATCGACTTTGCTTAATTCTCGTTCCAGGCGTTTGCAGTAACCGCAATTCGGATCGGTGAATTGAGCCATTTTTCGCTTGCCATTGCCCTTTACTTTTTTCACCGCAAGATCGAGCGGCAGCTTATCGAACTCGATGGCAAACAATAGGCGGTTGCGTTCTTCCGTTATATTACGGCGGCTTTTTACATCGATCACGCTACCATCAAACAGGTATTGCCCTTGCTCATCGGTATATAAAAGCCGATCGTTGACGATAACTTCATAAAGCCCGGCGTAAGGCGTTTTAACAATATGTTCGAGCTTGCCGACATTAGGAAGCTTGCTTTGCAGCGACTGGCGGATTTCGTTCTCTCCGGCTTGTGCAGAAGACAGCCATATCAACAAAAACAGCGCAAACAACTTGGATAGACCCAAGGCGGGAAATTTTTTCATAATATTTTCTTTAGGTTAATTAAAGGTGTGATGCCAGCAAGTAGATACATTCCTTCGCGTTTTCGTTCACACCGGCATCCATGTTAGGGCGCGGCGGCCAAACCGGTTTCTGCCGGCCAGTAACGGCAATTACGATTTCAAAAATTCATGGCGGCAATCATAGCATGGCATCCAGTTTCATTTATAATCGCACCCCCCGCGAAAAATCATCATGCACATCGGCCCTTACCAACTCAAGAATAATCTCATCGTTGCCCCCATGGCCGGGGTAACCGATCGTCCTTTCCGCATGTTGTGCAAACGCATGGGCGCGGGCATGGCGGTGAGCGAGATGGTGGCGTCCAATTCGCTGCTGTATGGCTCGGAAAAGACCAAACGGCGCGCCAACCACGAAGGCGAGATCGGACCGGTCTCGGTGCAGATCGTCGGCGCGGACGCCAAAATGCTGGCGCAGGCCGCAAGATACAACGTGGATCACGGCGCGCAGATCATCGATATCAACATGGGTTGCCCCGCAAAAAAAATCTGCAAC
>MGWP01000020.1:2375-2793 GCA_001801055.1 Gallionellales bacterium GWA2_55_18
CAACGCGATTCGCATCGCCCGGATTGCCGAAGCCGCCGGCATCCAGGCACTGGCAATCCACGGCCGCACCCGCGCCTGTGCCTATACCGGCGAGGCCGAGTACGACACCATCGCTGCGGTGAAGGCCAGCGTACACATTCCCATCATCGCCAACGGCGACATCACCACACCGGAAAAGGCCAGGCATGTGTTGAAACATACCGGCGCGGATGCCGTAATGATCGGCCGCGCGGCACAAGGACGCCCTTGGCTGTTCCGCGAGATCGACTATTTCCTGAAAACCGGCACATATCTGCCCGCACCGCAAATCGGCGAAATTCATCGTGTGCTGCTGGCGCATGTCCACGAACTGTATAGTTTTTACGGCGAACACACCGGGCTGCGCGTGGCGCGCAAGCACATCTCCTGGCACACCAAA
>MGWP01000020.1:2865-9527 GCA_001801055.1 Gallionellales bacterium GWA2_55_18
GTGGATGATTTTTTTGCAGAGCAGGCGCAGCACGGAACACAACTGCATTACGTCGAGGAACTGGCAGCATGAACAATTGCGAAATAAACGAAAATGACATAGCGCGCTGTGTACGCAAGGCGCTCAAGGAATATTTCAAAGACCTCGACGGCGAAGAGCCCTGCTGCGGCATGTATGACATGGTGTTGGACTGCGTCGAAAAACCACTGCTCGAAATGGTGCTGAAACACGCTGGCGGCAACCAGTCGCGCGCCTCGGAGATGCTGGGCATCAATCGCAATACGTTGCGCAAAAAGATGATGCAGCACGGTATTGCGTAGGGGGCGCTCTACCCAAAAATTCTTTTTAAACTGGAACTATCATGGCCTCAATCAAACAAGCACTCATCAGCGTATCGGACAAATCCGGCGTCCTCGAATTTGCGCAAGGCTTGAACCAGCTCGGCGTAAAAATTCTCTCCACCGGCGGCACGGCCAAGCTGCTCGCCGACAACGGCGTGCCTTGTACCGAAGTGGCCGATTACACCGGCTTTCCCGAGATGCTGGATGGGCGCGTGAAGACCCTGCAACCGAAAATTCACGCGGGCATCCTGGCACGCCGCGACCTGCCGGAACATGTTGCCACACTCGAAAAACACGACATCCCGACCATCGACCTGGTGGTGGTAAACCTGTATCCGTTTGCGGCGACCATCGCCAAGCCCGGCTGCACGCTGGAAGAAGCCATCGAAAATATCGACATCGGCGGCCCGACCATGGTGCGCGCGGCGGCGAAGAACCACACGCATGTCGCCATCATCACCGACCCGACGGACTACGCGGACGTGCTGGCCGAGATGCAAACCAACGACGGCGCAGTGAGCGACACGACGCGCTTCGATCTGGCAAAAAAAGCCTTCTCGCATACCGCCGCCTATGACAGCATGATCAGCAACCATCTCACCACCATCTCTTCCGATGGGGCAAAGAGCGAATACCCGGCGCAAATCAACTTCAATTTCGCCAAGGTGCAGGATATGCGCTACGGCGAAAATCCGCACCAGAGCGCGGCGTTTTACCGCGACCTGAATCCGGTAGCGGGCGGCATTTCAGACTACACCCAGTTGCAGGGCAAGGAACTCAGCTACAACAACATCGGCGACGCCGATGCGGCGTGGGAGCTGGTCAAGACTTTCGACCAACCGGCCTGCGTCATCGTCAAACACGCCAACCCGTGCGGCGTGGCGATTGCCGACAACGCGCTGAACGCCTACAAACTGGCCTACGCCACCGACACCATTTCCGCGTTCGGCGGCATCATCGCCTTCAACCGCGAGCTGGATGCCGAAAGTGCTGCGCAGATCACCGCCAACCAGTTCGTTGAACTCATCATCGCACCGAGCGCTTCCGATGCCGCGCTCAAGATCACGGCAGCGAAACAGAACGTGCGCGTGCTCACCGTGCCGCTGTCCAACGCGCACAACCAATATGACATGAAGCGTGTCAGCGGCGGCCTGCTGGTGCAATCGCCGGACGCGCTCAACGTGCAGGCGTCGCAACTCAAAATGGTCACCAAGGCACAACCCACCAAAGAACAACTGCAAGACCTGCTGTTTGCGTGGCGCGTCGCGAAATATGTGAAGTCCAACGCCATCGTATTCTGTAAGAACGGCCAGACGCTGGGCGTGGGCGCAGGACAAATGAGCCGCGTGGACAGCACGCGCATCGCCTCGATCAAGGCGCAGAATGCCGGGTTGTCGCTGCAAAATTCGGTGGTGTCATCGGATGCGTTCTTCCCGTTCCGCGATGGCATCGATGTGCTGGCGCAAGCAGGCGCAAAAGCCGTAATCCAGCCAGGCGGCTCGATGCGCGACGCAGAAGTGATCGCGGCGGCGGACGAGCATGGGTTGGCAATGGTGTTTACCGGCTTCCGCCATTTCAGGCATTAACTAAGGTAGGGCACATGAAAATCCTGGTCATCGGTTCCGGCGGTCGAGAGCATGCATTGGCATGGCGTCTGGCGCAGGGCGCCAAGGTGCAGAAGGTGTATGTCGCGCCGGGCAATGCGGGCACGGCGCTGGAAGACGGTGTGGAGAACGTCGCGATCAGCGCCATTCCCGATTTGATCGAATTCGTGAAACGCGAGAACATCGAGCTCACCGTGGTCGGCCCGGAAGCGCCACTGGCAGCAGGAATTGTGGATGCGTTTCGCGCCGCAGGACTGAAGATTTTCGGCCCGACCCAAGCCGCCGCACAACTGGAATCCTCCAAGGATTTCGCCAAGCGTTTCATGACGCGCCACCACATTCCCACCGCATTTTTCGAGACCTTCAGCGACATCGCTGCCGCGCGCGCCTACGTCGAAAAACATGGCGCGCCGATCGTCATCAAGGCCGACGGATTGGCGGCAGGCAAAGGTGTAGTGGTGGCGATGACCAAGGATGAAGCGTTTGCCGCGATCGACATGATGCTTGCCCACGATAATTTTTCTGGCAACAAGCTGGGCGACGCCGGCGCACGCGTGGTGATCGAGGAATTCCTGGCGGGCGAAGAGGCCAGCTTCATCGTGATGGTGGACGGCAAGCACGTGCTGGCGATGGCGACCAGCCAGGACCACAAGCGTTTGCTGGACGGCGACAACGGCCCCAACACCGGCGGCATGGGCGCATATTCGCCCGCGCCGGTGATCACGCCGGAAATTTATGCGCGCGCGCTGCGCGAAGTGATCCAGCCCGTGGTGCGCGGCATGGAAAATGAAGGCATCACCTATACCGGTTTTTTGTATGCCGGATTGATGATCGACCCGCAGGGAGGCATCAAGGTGCTGGAATTCAACTGCCGCATGGGCGACCCGGAAACCCAGCCCATCATGCTGCGCCTGAAAAGCGACTTTGCCGTCATCCTCGAGCACGCCATCGACGGCACGCTGAACCAGGTGGAAGCCGAATGGGACCGGCGCACCGCGCTCGGCGTGGTGCTGGCAGCGGCGAATTATCCCGACGCACCGCGCAAGGGCGATGCCATCAGCGGCTTGCCGAATAAGCTGGAAGACGCACATGTGTTTCACGCCGGCACCACGATGCAGGACGGCAAGGTGGTGACCAACGGCGGGCGTGTGCTGTGCGTTACCGCGCTGGGCACGATGGTGAAGATGGCACAGAAGCGTGCCTATGAAATCACCGACAGCATCCACTTCGATGGCTGCCAGATGCGCCGCGATATCGGCTGGCGCGCCATCGGGCGCAAATAAACCCGCATCCTCTCCCGCGCTAACGCGCCCCCCATCTCCCGCTTGCGGGAGATGGGGTATGGGAGAGGAAGCCTGACGAGAGGCGCTCTCTTGCATCGTTCGCTCACATCCATCCGTGCCATCTCCGCGCATCTGAAACGCGGCGGTCTCATCGCCTACCCTACCGAGTCTTGCTACGGGTTGGGCTGCGATCCGGACAATTGCAAGGCCGTGTTGCGCTTGCTCAAACTCAAGCAGCGTCCGCAGCGCAAGGGCTTGATCCTCATCGCGTCGCACTACCATCAAGTCGCGCGCTACCTGCAACCGCTAATGCTCAACGAACAAGCGAAGTTGCACAACGATAGTGCGCAAGCCGTCACTTATCTGATGCCAACACATCAGTCCACACCGCGCTGGCTGCGCGGCGCACATGACACGCTGGCGGTGCGCCTCACCGCGCATCCATTCGCGGTGAGGCTGTGCCGCAGTGTCAACAGCGCACTGGTCTCCACCAGCGCCAACCGTCGCGGACAGCGACCCGCCAAAACCTATGCCGAGTGCCAACGATTGTTCGGTAAGCACGTATGGGTGCTGCGCGGGCGAGTCGGGAAACGCAAGCAGCCTTCGACGATACGCGCATGGTCGGATGGTAAAATCATCCGCGCATAACTAACAAATTCACAGCGGAAAAAATAGACAGCAAAGCCGTCAAGGAATACCTGCTCGAACTGCAAGAGCTGATTATCGATCGCCTGGAACAAGTGGATGGCAAGAAATTCATCCGTGATCCGTAGACGCGCGCCACGGGTAGTGGGGGCATCGGCAAGGGCGAAGGCGTCAGTTGCATCCTCGAAGAAGGCAACGTGCTGGAGCGTGACGGCGTGGCGTTCTCGCATGTACAGGGCGACAAGATGCCCGCATCCGCAACAGCGCATCGCCCCGAATTGGCCGGATGCAGCTGGGAGGCGATGGGCGTGTCGCTGATGAGGCATCCGCGCAACCCTTACGCGCCGACCTCGCATGCCAACGTGCGCATGTTCATGGCGCACAAACCCGATGGCGAAAAAGTGTTCTGGTTCGGCGGCGGCATGGGCCTCACCCCGTATTACGGTTTCGAGGAAGATGCCGTGCATTTCCACCAAATATGCAAGAGCTCGCTTGCGCCGTTTGGCGATGACCTGCATCCCAAATATAAAAAATGGTGCGATGAATACTTCTATCTCAAGCATCGCCAAGAGCCGCGCGGTATCGGCGGCATCTTCTTCGACGACCTGAGCGAGCCGGATTTCGCCACCTGTTTCGCCATCCAGCAAAGCGTCGGCGATCATTACCTGTCGGCCTATGCGCCGCTACTGGAAAAACACAATTGAGGTGTATGCAGGTGCGAATTTATTCGCACCTGCAAAAGCAGGCCAACGCATTGAAGCAACCTTGCCTATCCGGACAAAGAGGCGGCCTCTGCTTTCGCAGGACGGATGAGCGCAGCGTTAACCGAGACTTGGCGAACGTTATTTGATCGCTTAGTCAGATGGCTGCGCAAAGCTATCCGCCGAATGTATTCACGCCATGCGTCATTCAGTGCGGTTCGATCTGCGACAGATGCCGCGCCACCGACAGCCACGCGCCGAGCCAGCCGAGATAGACCGAGAACAGCAGCAACGACAGGCTGTCGCCCGGCGACAGCGGGTGCAACACAAACTGGCTGGCATAGAGTTGCGCCAGCGCGCCGAGTTGACCGTTGAGCAGCAGCAGGCTGGCGGTGACGATGAGCCAGGCCATGATGCCGCCTAGCAGGCCTTGCATCGCGCCAAAATACAGGAACGGGCGGCGGATGAAGCCGTCGGTCGCGCCGATCAGTTTGGCGACTTCGATCTCTTCGCGCTGGGTGAGGATTTGCAGGCGGATGGTGTTGAAGGTGACGGCGATCAGCGCGAGGCTGAGCAGGCTGGCGAGAATCAACACCGCGAGGCGGCCGAATTTGAGCAAGGCTTCGAGTTTGTAGGCCCAGGCCGAGTCAAGTTGTGCTTCCTTGACCTTGGGCAGTTTCGCCAGCTCGCCGCGCAACATATCCAGCGCTTGCGCGCCGCCCGGTTTGGGATGGACGATGAAGGCATCCGGCAACGGATTCTGCTCCAGCCCACCGATCAAATCGGACAGCCCGGTGCTTTGCTTGAGCTGTTCCAGCGCTTGCGCGCGGGCAATGAATTCAATGCCGGCAACAGCCGGGTGCTGCGCGAGTTGCTTGCGCAACTGGTCAACATCCTCCGTCTTTGCCTCCATATTCAGGAACAGGCTGATTTGCGGTGTGTCGGAAAATTGCACGACCAGCCCCTGCGCATTTTGCAGCAGCGTGTACAGGCCGGCAGGCAGGCTAAGCGCGATGCCGATGACCAGAATATTGAGGAACCCCGCCAGCTTCGAGGCGAACATGCGGCGCAACACGGCGCGCAGCACACCGGGGTGCAGCGCGAAGGCGCGCGTCATTGCAGCACGCCCTCTTTCAGCGTGAGCCGGCGCACGGCGCTGTTTTGCAACACGCTCTCGTCGTGGGTGGAAATCAACAAGGTGACGCCGACCTGATGAAAGGAGTTGAAGATCGCCATGATTTCCTGCGCGTAGGCCGCATCCAGGTTGCCGGTCGGTTCGTCGGCCAGCAGGATGGCCGGGCGGTTGACGATGGCGCGCGCGATGCACAGGCGTTGCTGCTCGCCGCCGGACAGCGCGATGGGGTTGGCTTTTTCGCGTCGCAGCAAACCGACCTTGTCCAGCGCGGCGCGCACCCGCTTGCCGCTTTCGCGGTGGTCGAAGCCGCAGATTTGCAACGGCAGCAGCACGTTGTCGAACACATTGCGGTCGAACAGCAGCTTGTGATCCTGGAAAATAATGCCGAGGTTGCGGCGCAGATAAGGCAATGCGCCGCCCTTGAGCGCGCCGACGTTCTGGCCGTTCACCAGTACGCTGCCGGAGTTGGGGCGCTCGATCGCGGCGATGAGCTTGAGCAGTGTGCTCTTGCCCGCGCCGGAATGCCCGGTGACAAACACCATCTCGCCCTCGGCGATGCCGAACGAGACGTTCTTCAGCGCCTCATAGCCGCCGGGGTAACGTTTATGCACCTGGTTAAAGGAGATCATTTATCGTTCCCACGGTCTCCGTGGGAATGCTTCTGTGGACGCTCTGCGTCCCGTGCCGCAGGAGCGGCACAAACTGCATTCCCACGCTGGAGCGTGGGAACGATAAAAACCTGGCTGAACGAAATCATTCATCCAGCCCCAGCAACGCGGCGACAAAGTCCTCCGCGACGAACGGGCGCAGGTCGTCCAGCCCTTCGCCGACACCGATGAAGCGCACCGGGATCGGGTGCGCGCGGGCGATCGCGGCGATCACGCCGCCCTTGGCGGTGCCGTCCAGCTTGGTCAGGATCAGCCCGGTCACGCCGAGCGCCTGATCGAAGGCCT
>MGWP01000021.1 GCA_001801055.1 Gallionellales bacterium GWA2_55_18
CGGTAACACCGAGCAGCACGGCTTGCTCCTGCGCGGCGAAACCCTGGACGGTTCTCACCAGATTGGGGATCAGGTCGGCGCGACGCTGGTACTGGTTCAGCACTTCCGCCCAGCTCGCCTTGATCTGTTCATCGGTGGTTTGAAAGGTGTTGTAGCCGCAGCCACTCAACAGAAGAGCCAGTAAAACCATCCATAATGTACGCATCGTTAAACGCTCCGGTTTGAATGTCAATGTCAAAAACACTATAGCATGCGCGCCAGCCGCATGAATGGTGGCTTTTGGCGCTCAGTGAAAATCGAATTAAGGGCGGCGCCCCTTAATTTGGGTCGAAAACCTGTTTTACCCAAAAGAAGCGATTTCCCCACACATGCTTATAAGCTATTCCAATTCTATTTCAAGGGAACAGCAATTCGCAGGTCGATCCGGCGGGCATAGCCCGCCCTACAAAAATGCACTTCTAAACTTAGAATTGGAATTAGAAGGTGTAAACGGATATGGTAAAAGCTTCCTGATAGCGCTTTGGCAAGCTCTTAACCGCGTTGTGTGCCGCATCAACCGATGGATAAACGCCATAAAGTACGCGCAAACCATCCTTGCTGCCAAACTTGGCAGGTATCAGGTAAATCTCGGAGAGTTTGCCCATTCCATTTGCGCGCCTAAGGAAGTTTTCGATGCGCCCTTTCTGAATTTCATCGTTGTAAAACAGCTGGATACTGGCGGCGACTTTTGCCTGCCCTGAGCTTGTCGAAGCGGCCTGCTCGATCAATCGATTTCCTGCCGCCAGCCGCTGTTCGAACAGGCTTGATTTATCGATTGCCGGGCTGGTGCTTACTGTCGGCGCAGGTAGCGGCGTTAGCGGCGGAGTGGGTGAAGCAACCGTAGGCGCATTACCCGCCGCCAATTCAGTTGTGCCTTTACCCACTGCCGGTGCTCCCAACCCACCATTGGCCGACACATTCTGGGCGGTTTTGTCAGCGGATGCATTAACGGAATACCTGTTTTCGGCCATCTGCCTCTTGTCTTCTGCCTGAGGCCTATCCAGCATCCACCATGTCCCCAAACCGGTTAATAGCAGCACCGCAGTCGCACCGCTTATTAACAATTTTTTGTTGTGCATGGCACGCGGCAACTTGATTTCAGAATCGCGCATTGCTGCTTTTACATGGCGTTCTTCGATGCCGTGAGTGTCCTCCACAAAGGCCGCCAACAACGATTTGTCTGCGAGTATATTGACGCGGCGCATCAATCCGTTGGACGCGTCGGAGATAAGTTTGATGGCGCCCGGCGAGAAAATGTTCGGGCCGCGATAACCGGCGGCGCGCATCCTGAACATCAGGTAGTTCTCGAGGATATTGCGCGACAGCGGCTGCATATTGAAGTGGTGGACGATGCGATCCTTGAGCTGGCGCATGTTTGGCTGATCCAGCTTGGCGTTCAGCTCCTGCTGTCCGAACAGGATGATTTGCAGCAGTTTGGCATTGCCGGATTGCAGGTTGTATAGCAGGCGCAATTCTTCCAGCGTGTCCAGCGGCATGGCATGCGCCTCATCCACCAGCACGACAACGCGCTTGCCTTCGCGGGCTTTCTCCTCGAGCTTGCTCTGGATGCTGTGCATGATGACACCGACGCGTTCGCCGTCGATGCTCAGGCCAAGCGCGTCGGCTATCGCATACAGCATTTCCTTGCGCGACAAGCTGGGGTTGGCGAGATAAATCGTTTCGAAATGTTTGGGCAACCGCTCAAGCAACATGCGGCACAACATGGTTTTGCCGCTGCCTACCTCGCCGCTGACTTTGATGATGCCTTCGCCTTCGCTTAACGAATAGATCATCGCGTCAAGAATCTCGCCGCGATTGGCACCCGAAAAGAAAAACACCGTCACGGGTGTGATCCTGAACGGCGGCTCGTTGAGTCCGAAGTGCTCTAGATACATGCAGGAACCTCTTCTGCTGCACGATTAGACAACTGCGTTGCGCGCGATCCAGTTTGGCGGAGAATGTTAATAGTGTTCAACTTGTGCTCATGGGGATAGGCATCGAGTGCTGAGCATAACGGCAAGCGGGCGCAAGCTCAATAGGGAAAATAGGCTCTTTCAATATGCCATGCGCGTGAAAAGCATGGCAACCGACCTGAAATAAACGTTGATATGTCTTGCGATAATGGTTTTCGCAAAAACGATTTCTTACTGCACACCCTTCTTCCCGGTATTATTTTCAATGATATCCCGAAAGGTTTCGAGATAGGGTTTGCCTGTGGGCTTGCCCCACTTTTGAATGATCCAGATCAGCAGCCTCAGAAAAATATTTATACCTGAATTCCTGATGCATATTGTTTGCGTCAGAAATGTTCCCCCGTTACGCTCCGCCAGATCATAGTTTTCTTCAATAATTCTGCCAGGTGGAGATGCAAGGCCACCCGTATGGCGTATGGTCAGTTTTGACAATGGCTCAAAATGGACGAATTCCGCCTCAAGCTCCGACGCTATCGCGTTCCCGCTCATCTGGTATGTTATGGCGTAGCGATAGCCCTGCCTGGGGTTTGAAAAGCACGATGGGGATACGTGTTTCACCTTCGGATTCCAGAGCAGCATATTTTCCGGGTTTTCGAGGAAAGCCCAAACAGTGCCGGGGGAACTGTCGATAAAAATACTGCTTGCCAGCCTCATGATGGAATACCGATTTTTTCTTGTTCATGTTGTTATAACGGCCAAATGTTTACGGGGCGTCTATTCGGCTCCCGCGAGTCCGTTTACCTGATTTCTTGCCCTTCTTAATCCGGGCAACCGTGTCATGAGCCTCTTCCAGCGAAATGCCTTCCTTCTCCCTGAGCAGGCGGATGGCATCGACATTCCGTCCACTTTCAACAAGCGACTCTACGCTGTCCTCCAGAAGGCTGTCTGGCGGCATGGAAAGAAAAGACCTGATCCGTTTCGCGATCATTTCATTCATGTCGTCGTGCTCATAGGCAACCGTTAGCGGCAACTCCCCATCTTGCGTAATCAGCACGACCCGATGGCTTGGATAATACTTGTCGTTGCCTATGCACGATTGGAGAACGACACGCTCAATGGCGGCAAATGGAACTGTTCCGTTGCGCCTGAAAAATCCCCGCTGCCTCGACCATGTCAATACCCGTGAAGGCAGGTCGAAGAAAAAATCGGATTTTTCATAGCCTGTTAAAAAAATCAGCGCACAGGTAACAGATGCCCCCGCAAGCCCGATGATCCGCTCATCCCCGGAATGCCCCCGAATTAACAGATACGCCAGATAAAGAAGGAAGGCAACACCCATGCCGCCCACCCACGCAATCAGCGACGAGCGGGCAATGACCACCAATTCGTTCTTGGAATCTTTGAGAATATTTTTCATGTTCTTGAATTGTTCACTTCGGCCATAAAATTATGCGCGGGCCGAAGCATGCCGATGCTTGTCAACCCAGTATCCCCACAAAACGAATAGCCATTGCAACTGGCCTGCCCATGCGATTGCCCCGGTATTTGGAGGCGGAGCGCCAAACAAATTTCCCGCATAGGCGATTATCAGTGAAGCGACCAAAACACGGAAGCTCCATTTTCCGGACGAATCCGCAGGCACCGTTGCGCGGGTATATAGCCAGACACCCAGCGCGAACAGCGAAACCTCGACAGCCAATGTAATGGGGAACGATGACCATGCGTTCAATCCTATCACGACGGCGCTGCCGGGAAACAATGGCAGGTCTGGCCGATGGACGATGGCGTCGAGCCCCCAGTGGCTGACAACAAGGATACCGAGAACGCATGCGCCGATACGGTCGCGCCACAACAAAAAATAGGCGCAACCCACCAGTATTGCCCAGCCCGCAACGGCAAGCAGGCTGTGGGAAATCGGGTAATGCTCGAAGATCAATGGAGTGACAACCGTCGCACCGGGCTCAATGCGAACGCGCTCGAAGCCGAGCAGCAACAGGGTGGGCCATAGCAAATCGAGAAGCTGCGCGGCGACAAACAGCGCGCCCAGAGAAATTTTCGGAGCTACCGATTTAGCGCCGAATCCGATACCGAAGTGGCCGATAAACATAGAGTAAACCCATTTCTCTCTTGCAGATTCAGCTTTTATTTTCCTGCAAGCCGATGGTTCTATAAAAAAGCGGCAGGTCGCTCAAATCATCAAACACCGCGGCCGCGCCGGTAAAATCCTGTTTGCAGGTATAGGGATTGGTGATGATATAAGTCTTGATCCCTGCGGCAAGTGCCGAACACAGCCCATTATGTGAATCCTCGAGCGCGATGCAATCGGTCGGTCTCAATTTTAATTCGCGCAACACCCAATCGTAAATATCCGGCGCGGGCTTCTTGTGCAGCACAACATCCCCGCATCCGTTCGCGGAAAAATAATCCGCCCAGCCCTTGCCCAACCCGGCTTCCAGCAAGCCAGCGACATTCTCCGGCGACGTGGTGGTGGCGATAGCGAGGATGATGCCGCTGCGATGCGCATCGGCGATGAGTTGTTTGATGCCGGGGCGCAACGTGATCAACCCGTCGCGCAGCATGGCGATGTAATAGTCGGTTTTCACGGCATGCAGATTCCTGATGAAGCCTTCGTAGTCGCCCGGCTTAACAAAATTTGGCAGGCAGGTCTCGACAAAATACCTGATGCGCTCCTTGCCGCCGGTGACCTCGAGCAGCTTGCCATACAGGGCGACATCCCAATTCCAGTCCAGATTGTTTTCCGCGAATGCCCTGTTGAAGGCGATACGGTGAGCGTCTTCAGTATCGGCCAGCGTGCCGTCAACGTCGAATATGATGGCTTTGATTGTCATGGTTTATTTCAGGGCTGGATTGGGGGAGCCACTCGATTCCGGCGTCTTTGGTTTGATTGGTGGTTTAGTCGGCATAGCCATACTGGCTCCCGCTCACCACGCTGTTGTCATGCCGCACCATGCAGGTATGGCGCCCGAAAGATCGTGGCGTATGCGCAAGAACCGAGTATGCCCCGGAGCCATCGCGTGAGCCGGGCATGTTAAGGCGGACATCATGTTTTTTTGCCAAGCCCGCAAGCTGCGCAATCGTGATGCCCGGTTTGATTTCATTGCAGAAGTTATTGACATCTTTTCCGCCGAGCCAAAACATTACCGCGAACTCGACTAACGACAGCGCGACTATCCCAATCAAAACAATCGCGATTTTAAATTTTGCTTTCAATTACTGACCGGCCGCCTCGGGCAGCGGCGCAAACTCTATCGGTAAGCGACTGACCACCTGACCGAGTCGTACACATAAATCGGACGGTGAAATTTTTCCCATGCCGGACATTCAAGACTGCCACATACAGATCATCGCTAGTCACGATGATATATGTCAGAGCAAAGCTGGCTAGAACAAGCAATCATCTGCATTCTTACCAGAGCCATTTGTATTTTCAGCGGTTTTGGTCAAATTGTCCAAAGGCACAACGAATTTCTCCACGAGCCTGTCCAAATCGCCAGACGATTCCGCTACTCTCATAATTTCTTTGGAAGTGTTTAATGAAGTAAAAGTAGTTTGATCGGCAGCCTGGCTGATATTGATAATAGTCGTACTAATCCTTTCCACAGACAAGCTCTGTTCTTCAAGCGAATCGGCAATTCGCTCATTCACTTCCTGTATCGTGCTGGTGGATAAGATGATCTGTTCCAGAGATGCATTGGTTCTATTAATCTGTATGACGCTGTCATCTGCTTGGCTACGCCCATCCGCCATGATGAGCATCGCATCCCTTACTCCTGCTTGCAAAGATTCTATTTTTTCCCGGATCAACTGTGTCGCCTCCTGGGTGCGCTGCGCGAGTTTACGAACCTCATCTGCAACTACCGCAAACCCTCTACCCTGCTCACCTGCACGGGCAGCCTCAATAGCTGCATTGAGCGCCAGCAAATTAGTTTGGTTGGCTATCCCGGTGATTATCTGCGTCACATTGCAAATATCGTCGCTTTCTTCCTTTAGTACATGGAATGCTTCCGTCGCAGCCTTCGCACCGTCAGCCAGCGTATGAATCGTAACTATGGCTTGTGAAACAACCTGTTTTGCAACGCCGGCTTGCTCTGTGATGTCTTTGGCTACCGAGACTGCACTTTTCGAACCTGCTACTGATTCGCCCAAAGATTTTGTAATCTGCCGCACAATTTCACAAGCTTCCGCTGTGTCGTCTTTTTGTGCTTTAACACCCTCAATGGTCAAGTTGGCAACCATGGCCATACCCTTTACCATACTGGTAAGATTTCTCGCGGAAATTTTTACATGGCCGATCAGGCTGCCTAACTCATTATTTATCGAGCTGGTTAATTTCAGGATTGTGCCGATTTCATCGTCACCCTGAGCTTTTATCTGCCCGGTAAAATCACCTTTGCTCAATATCACCATCATGTCGCTTAACTCGCTCACCGAGCGATTGATCCCATGGATGATAGAAAATCCCAATGCGCCACCCGATGCCAAAAGAAACAAAATTATCATGATGGAAACCATACTCATGGTTTTGGAAGTCGCAGCCGATTCCTGATGTAACTTTTCCGCATCGCGTGTTTCCATCTCGATTAGCGCGTTTATCGCTTCATCAAGAGGAGTATTCAGCGGAGCAATCTGCTCGATTTGTATTCGCTTGATCTCGGCCACGTTATTTTCGCGCATCGCAGCCACTGCTGGTTTAATCCCGTTCTCGACAAATTGCCCTCGTATTTTGATGAATCTTTCTGCCAGGATTTTATCTTCCTCGTCGGTCAATGAAGCCATGAAGGCTTCCCATTGCTTATCGATCAACACCTTGTTTTTTGATATAGCCTGAACATTTTTTTCCATGTTGTCAGGTGAGTTAATCGCATTCGAGATGATGAGCCGGTTGTCAAAATTAGCCTTGACGATGGCGTTCAATTGAGTGAGAGGAATTAGCTTGTTGTTATATGAAGAATCCAGCGCGCTATTAGCCTTGTCGCTAGCATACCAACCCGCTACGCCAACCAACACAAGCCCCGCCAGCAGGAAGAGCAACAGGGTCGTCAACCGGGTGCTGATTTTAATATTGTTTAGCATTGTCTGTTTCCATAGAAATATTATGATGACTTAAGGGGCGCCTCAATATTCAATTTGGACTGTACCAACTTTTACCCGTAGATCATATATGCCGAAATATATAGGGATACGCTGAACAAGTCCCAATTTTCAGAGTCTGGTCTTACGTATCTGGATTTATAGGGCAACATTGCC
>MGWP01000022.1 GCA_001801055.1 Gallionellales bacterium GWA2_55_18
CAGCACTCAACTGCTTATAGAGCTTTTCTGTTTTTTCCATCCCAACACCTTAACCTCTCCAAGGTGTTGCGGTTGGTTTTTGAGCGCGCCGGGTGTTATGCGACTACTTTTTCTTGTTGTGCTGCTACTGTCTGGATGTGCTACTTCAGATTCAATAGCATGGAATAAGGCTACGCAGCAATTAAAATCAGGGCAATGCGCGGATGCGTTGAGAACTATTGACAGTATGGACACAGAGTTTCAGAATAAACTGACGATGAAGGGTGTAGTTTATGGTGACTGTTATCGTGACAAGAATAAAGCTTATGCTTACCTGACATTGGCTGCTCGTTATGGTCAAACAATAGCGATTGATGCTTTAGTGAATTTTGGACAGCCAGTTCCATCTGCTGATCTTGCCGGAACAACGAAACGACAACTATCCCTTGGCGAAGCTGCCTTGCTAGGGATTTCTCAAGGAATTGAAGATTACAACAAGAATCAACCACCACCGTCCTCCCCTGTTTATACAGATATAGATTGCAAACAAGTATCAAAAGTCAAAGTTAACTGTAGCGGCTATAGCCGTTAGGGTGATAATTTTCTCTTTTAACTACGCCGTCATGCGCCTTGCAAGGCAAAGCGCAGGCCACCCGCCCGCGCTAGAGTTGTGGAATCTGACAGAGCGCCGAAGGCATAACCCCGCCATCGGCTTTAGCTCCGTTACCAAGTGTGTTCGCTCCGTTGCCGCAGCCGCTTCACGCCGTCGCACTTCATGGCTCCGCCAAAGGCCGCTGCGCCATCAAGCACTCGCCGCTCGCAGGCTGCTGGTGCAGTGGGGTGCATGAACGTGCAGCGCCCCCTCTTAGTGTCGTTAAGGCGTTGTTGGTTGCGCCGGTTGTTTTGTGGCGGTATCTAACATAACGGCATCTTATGCAAAGCGCACGCGCCGGGCATAAAGCCGCCCGTCCATCGGGTTCGCATAAGAGGCCGTTATGTCTTGCGCCCTTCGGGTAAATGCCGCCACACAAGTCAAAGTCAGCACCCATCTCCTTCGTCGAGGGGCAGCAAAACGGGGCTGGTGTTGCGCCGCCCCTTCGCCTTTTGCTGCGTGGTCGGCTGCGCCGGTTTGTTTTATCGCGGCAACGTCACGGCGCAGGCATGAAACAAAAGCGCCTCCACCGTCACGCCACCGCTGCCGTTTGCGGGTCGTGCGCGCCAACAAAAAAACCATGCCGGACAAACCCCCCGGCACCGGATTTTTCATTGCCACACACCACCCTGGAGTCAAAGTCAGGTTTGGTCGCTGCGCATATGGCTGCTTGCGGCACCGGACAGAGGTCAAGCAGGTAGGAATATCGGGGGTGCTGTGACCAGATAGGCGGTGTGGCGATGGCTAAGGCTAGTATTTTGACATAGGGGCAAATTGGTATATCATCCCGCCCCCACACGTTTCGTGTGTGGCAGCCACGATCCGCTGAGCCACTGAAAATAAAAACAATGCCCAGCCTTAAATAGCCTGTATAAATGCCGATAACAGAACAAAGAAATGACCACTGTTCAGGCTTTAAGGAAATTAAAGTGGATCGTAGCATGTAACTGCACTTGCGATTATCGCTGCATGGTGCATTAAAAGGAGAGTACGTTATGGTTAATCAACCATTCCCGAGTACAGAGCAGATTCGTGCCATGTACCAAGATGTTTTCAGTAATGAAGCTGTGACGGCTATATCGCATTGGACTGATACAAACTGTTCGGATGTCACTGACGAAGCAGCCTATTTGGCTAAAGCAATGGAGGTCGGTGATGTGGTGTTCGATCACCTCAAGCGCGCTGCCGAAGGCATCGGCCACTAATGCCATTCACACCCAAGGATATTCTCAAACGTGTTGGAGAAGAGAAGATACTAAATCGCTTCTACTCACTGGATACTATTTACAAAGTAAAGATTCAACCAAAGTGTCCGAATACCTTCCTGCAAAAATTCATGCTACGCAATACGGTTGAAAGCTACTTCTGCGACCTCCAGCACAGCAAAGATTTCCACAACATTGAATTAGCCGACAGGCACAAGGTTGCCGCTTTTACCATCAAGTGGATCGTTAAATCACGCCCCATCCAACTACTGGAAACAGCGAACCCTAGTGGCCGTTACATACTGCTCGTCAACGAAATATTTGCACTGATGGCTGGACTTATACACCTGAGCGCAAGCATCGATCAACTCTCAGACCCTATGTTCCGCAGCCTGCTCTACACTCTGCATAACCGAACATTTGATGCAGAATCCATGTCCGCCATGATGTATACAATAGAATGTGCCTTGAATGGAAAAAAACCATAAGTACTTACACTTGGTGGCTATGGAATTTCATCCGTTGCTCTAAACACCCGTAAAATTCGCGTCATTGCTTGAATGGGGCAGTAAATCCATTGGTACCCCACGGGGCACTGGCGGGGCACTTGGAGACAAAAAACAGGCATAAACTGGAATAATTGGGTATAATGGAAACTTGGTAGTGTGCTGATTCAATTGTTTTAGTTTGTTCTGATTTATTCCTTATTATTCAATGAGTCAGACTCTTAATCCATTGGTCGAAGGTTCGAATCCTTCACGGCCCACCAATTGTATCAAACTGATTATCGTCAACTATTTGTTGTTGTATAAAATCAGTTCAGCCACTTCATATCGGGTTTGTCATGACCGTCATCCGCCAGCAGGATTTCATCGATAGCGTCGCAGACGCTTTGCAGTTCATTTCCTACTTTCACCCGTCCGACTTCATTCACGCATTAGCCGAGGCGTATCGAATCGAGCAGTCGCCCGCCGCCAAAGACGCAATGGCGCAGATTTTGACGAACTCGCGGATGTGCGCGCAGGGGCATCGACCACTTTGCCAAGATACCGGCATCGTGGTGGCGTTTGTGCGGGTTGGCATGGCGGTGCGCTGGGATGCGGCGCTGGATATTATCGAGATGGTCAATGCGGGTGTGCGTAAGGCCTACCTTGACCCCGATAATATGCTGCGCGCTTCTGTCGTTGCCGACCCTGCGGGCAAGCGCAAGAATACCGGGGACAATACACCGGCTGTGGTTCATGTCGAATTGGTACAGGGCGATAAAGTGGATGTGCGTATCGCTGCCAAGGGCGGCGGTTCGGAAAACAAGGCGGTGCTGGAGATGCTCAATCCAGGTGACGATATCGTCGAATGGGTATTGCAGCGTGTGCCGGAAATGGGAGCAGGTTGGTGCCCTCCGGGAATGTTGGGCATCGGCATCGGCGGAACGGCGGAAAAAGCCGTGTTGCTGGCCAAAGAGGCATTGATGCTGCCGATGGATATGCACGAACTGAAGGCGCGCGGCGCGCAGAATCGTCTTGAGGAATTGCGCATCGAATTGCATGACAAGATTAACGCGCTGGGTATCGGCGCACAAGGCTTGGGCGGTTTGACCACGGTGATGGATGTGAAGATACTCGATTATCCGACACATGCGGCTTCCAAGCCGATCGCGATTATCCCCAATTGTGCGGCGACACGGCATATTCATTTTGAATTGGACGGCAGCGGTGTGGCCGCTTTTGCGCCGCCCAGACTGGAAGATTATCCCGATGTGCATTGGCATCCGGCGCAGGATGCACGGCGCGTGAACCTTGACACAATAACGCGCGAACAAATTGCGCAATGGCAACCGGGCGAAATAGTGTTACTCTCCGGTAAATTATTGACTGGGCGCGATGCTGCGCATAAGCGTATCGCCGGGATGCTGGAACGCGGCGAAAAACTGCCTGCTGGCGTGGATTTTACCAACCGCTTCATTTATTATGTCGGGCCGGTTGATCCGGTGCGCGACGAGGTGGTCGGCCCTGCCGGGCCAACCACGGCGACGCGCATGGACTCATTCACGGAAATGATGCTGGCGCAGACGGGTTTGATCGGCATGGTGGGCAAGGCTGAGCGCGGCAAGGCCGCCATTGAGTCGATCAGGAATCACGGCGCAGTGTATTTGATGGCGGTGGGCGGTGCGGCCTATCTGGTATCCAAGGCGATACGCAGCGCGAAGGTTGTCGCGTTTGCAGATTTGGGCATGGAAGCAATTTACGAATTTGAAGTTGAAAACATGCCGGTCACGGTGGCGGTGGATGCGCGAGGAATCTCGGTGCATGACAGCGGCCCGGCAGAATGGCGCAAACGTATCGGCATGATTCCGGTGCGTGCTGTGTAATAAATAAGCAGTTTAGCAACCGTGGGGGTGCGCGGGTTGTTGGGTTGCAACAGTGTGTTTAAAACGTCGCGAGCGCATAACCAATGACTTGGCTGTCGACTTTTGGCAGCCTAGTCAGATGGCCAGGTGTTTTGTCAGTAGTTTTAAACACATGATTAAAGAATTGGCGGGTCTCCCCGCATTGCAGGGTAGTGAATCTGGTCAGGTCCGGAAGGAAGCAGCCACAGCTAATTACTGCAAGTGCCGGGGGTAAGGCTCGCCTCCTGTTTTGGTGTTATTGGAGCGTCATAAATTGCCTTTCACGCTTGCTCTTTCTCCCGTTTGCGGAAAAAAGTAGGATAGAGGGGGGTGAAACTACTGGAGAGCAGAATGAAGAAAAATATTTGGCTTCTTTGTGCGCTATTGTTGAGCGGTAATGCATGGGCAGTAGATGGTGTGTCCTTCGAGTTAGGTAATGGCGATAACACCGATACCACGCGCATTGGCGCTATCTGGAATTGGGAAAAAAAGTGGTTCACAGAGGGCGACTGGCTGGTAACAGGCTTCTGGGAGGCTGCTGTGGGGACATGGCGAGGCAAAAGTTCTGCCGGTAATAACCAGACGATTACCGATCTGGGTATTACTCCGGTGTTTCGGCTTCAGCAAAAGAATCCTTCTGGACTTTCGCCCTATGCAGAAGCCGCGATTGGCTTTCATCTGATTTCACCGACTTTTATCAATGCCAACCGCAAGTTTGGCAGCGCATTCCAGTTTGGCGACCATGTCGGCTTCGGTGTGCGCATGGGCGAACATCAGCAATTTGATTTGGGCTATCGCTTCCAGCATCTATCCAACGGCAGTATCAAAAAGCCAAATCAAGGGATCAATCTCAATCAAGTACACTTCGCCTATTATTTTTGACGTGGTGTAACTTGTCAGCCACTACGGTACTCGCGCGCAAATGGCGCCCTAAAAACTTCGCGCAACTGGCGGGGCAGGAGCATGTCGTTAAGGCTCTCAGCAATGCGCTTGCGCAGAATCGCCTGCACCACGCCTACCTGTTTACCGGAACGCGCGGGGTAGGCAAGACCACCATAGCGCGCATCTTTGCCAAGTCGCTGAATTGCCTGACCGGTATCACCGCAACGCCATGCGGCGAGTGCAGCGCTTGCAAAGAAATTGATAGTGGCCGTTTCGTCGATCTGATCGAACTTGATGCCGCGTCGAATACGCAGGTTGACAGCATGCGCGAGTTGCTGGAGGGCGCGCTGTATGCGCCGACCAGCGCACGTTTCAAGGTGTACATCATCGACGAAGTGCATATGCTGTCCAAGTCGGCTTTCAACGCAATGCTGAAGACGCTGGAAGAGCCGCCTGGGCATGTAAAATTCATTCTCGCGACCACCGATCCGCAAAAAATCCCTGTTACGGTGTTGTCGCGCTGTTTGCAATTCAACTTGAAGCAACTGCCCCACGGTTTGATTGTCGGGCACTTGCAGTATGTGCTGGAACAGGAGCAGATTTCCTTTGAGCCTGCGGCAGTTAATCTGATCGCGCGGGCGGCGCAGGGCAGTATGCGCGATGCGCTGAGTTTGCTGGACCAGGCGATTGCTTTTTCCGCGTGTAAAGTGGAAGAGGGCGTAGTGCGCACCATGCTGGGTGCGATAGACCAAAGTTATCTGTTCGATTTGCTGATGGCATTGCACGGGCAGGACGGTGCCACATTGCTTGAAATTGCGGATAACATGGCTGCGCGTAGCGTGGCGTTTGATGCGGCTTTGCAGGAACTGGCGACATTGTTGCACCGCGTTGCATTGGCGCAGACCATACCGCAGGCAATCGCGGATGACGAACCGGAGCGGGAGCGCTTGCTGGAGTTGGCGCAATCGTTCACACCGGAAGACACGCAGTTGTTTTATCAGATCGTCATCCACGGGCGCGACGAAATTGATCTGGCTCCCGACGAATATGCCGGTTTTACCATGACGCTGTTGCGTATGTTGGCATTTGCACCCGCCAGGGGCGTGGTTCAGCCGATGCCGGTTGCGCCTGCCGCCGCTAAACCAAATGCGAAACCTGTTGCAACAGCCGGAAAAGATGCGCCACTCCGCAAGCCTGAACATGCTCCGGCAGAGCCTGCTTCAATTAGCCAAGCATCGAGTGTTGAGCCTTCAAATAGCCATATTTCGCGCGGTAGCACTTCAGGTAATGAGACCGCATCGGGCAGTCGACCTGATTGGTGTGCTGTGCTGGCCCAGTTGAATGTGCAAGGTATGGCACAGCAGTTGGCGAAACACTGTACGCTGGGGGATTTTTCGGACCGGCAAATTACTTTGTGTTTAGCGCAAGAGCATAAACATCTCCAAACCAACAAGACGGCAATTGAGAAATTGCAAGCAGCACTGGGAGATTATTTTGCCAAGCCGATGAAGTTGAATATCGTGTTGGGCAAAACCGAAACGGCAACGCCTGCTGCGGTAGAGCAGCAGGCCAAACAACTCAAACAGCAGCAGGCATACGATTCGATTGCACAGGATGCTTTTGTACGCGAAGCACAGGCGGAGTTGGGTGCCAACCTGATAGCCGAATCGATTAAATCAACACAATAATAAATTAGGAGGGCGCGAGAAATGATGAAGGGCGGATTAGGCGGACTGATGAAGCAGGCGCAGCAAATGCAGCAGAACATGCAAAAAGCGCAGGCCGAATTGGCAACCGTGGAAGTGGAAGGCCAGGCTGGCTCCGGCATGGTCAAAGTGACCATGACATGCGGGCATGAAATGCGTCGCGTGTCGCTGGATGATAGTGTGTTATCCGATGACAAGGAAATGCTGGAAGACCTGATTGTGCTGGCTCTTAACGATGCGCTGAGAAAAGTGGAAGCTACCACTCAACAGCGCATGAGCGGGTTCACTGCCGGCATGAGTTTGCCGCCAGGGGTAAAGCTGCCGTTTTGATGAATTCTCCTTCCCCGGTAATGCCTTCACATCTGGACGAATTGATCGCTGCATTGCGTTGTCTGCCGGGTGTCGGGCCGAAGTCCGCGCAGCGCATGGCCTATCATTTATTGCAGCGCGACCGTGGCGGTGCCCTCCATCTGGCGCAAGCACTGGAACGCGCTGCGGCGAACGTCATGCATTGCTCCAGGTGCAATAATTTTTCCGAACATGAGGTATGCGCGTTGTGTGCTTCGATGAAGCGTGATGCCGGCTTGCTGTGTGTGGTCGAAATGCCTGCCGATCTGCTGATGATGGAACAAACGCAATGTTATCGCGGCATGTATTTTGTGCTGATGGGCAGGTTGTCGCCGCTGGATGGCATAGGGGCCAGGGAATTGCATCTTGATCGTCTGGTCAAGCGCATACAGGAGCAGCCCCATGAAGGGCGGTTGGCCGAAGTGATTTTGGCGACTAATTTCACGGTGGAAGGGGATGCCACCGCACATTATTTGGCGACCTTGCTACAGGCGCAGGGTGTCAAAGTGTCGCGTATTGCGCGCGGCTTGCCGGTGGGCGGAGAATTGGAACAGGTAGATAGCGGCACACTGGCGCAAGCCGTGCTGGAAAGACGCGAGATGGCGGCATGAAAGAACGGCTGTTGCATCCGTTAAGCGGCACAGAAGCTCCAATAAGCGGGCCGGGCGAAAAATTACAAAAGGTGTTGGCGCAGGCCGGGTTCGGCTCGCGCCGCATGATGGAAGAATGGATTGCCGCCGGGCGCGTCAGCGTGAACGGCGAGCCTGCTACCTTGGGGATGCGCGTGGTGGAGGGTGATCTGGTGAAAGCTGACCGTCGCACCATTCGCGTCGGCGAAAGAGAGCATGTTGCACGTGTGTTGCTGTACCACAAGCCGGAAGGTGAAATCGTCAGCCGCGACGACCCGGAAAAACGCGCCAGTGTGTTTGATAAGTTGCCCAAGCTGCGTAACGGGAAATGGATCGCCGTCGGGCGGTTGGATTTTAATACCAGCGGGTTGTTGATTTTTACCACTTCTGGCGAGTTGGCGAATCGCCTGATGCACCCGCGTTTCGAGGTCGAGCGTGAATATGCGGTGCGGGTGCAGGGCTCGATGGCGGAAGAGCAGATAACGCGGGTGCTCAAGGATGGAGTCGAGCTTGAGGACGGCTTGGTCAAGTTTGAGAAATTGCAGGACGAAGGTGGGGAAGGTTTTAACCACTGGTATCGCGTGATGTTAAAAGAAGGGCGCAATCGCGTAGTGCGCCGTACTTTTGATGCGCTGGGGTTGCCGGTCAGCCGATTGATGCGTGTACGCTTCGGTATAATCAGTTTGCCGCCACGGTTAAAGCGTGGCATGACCGCCGAGCTGGATGCGGGAAAAGTGGCGCAGGTGCTGGATTGGGCAGGGATCGCTCCTGACGGCGGCGAATTGCAGCAGGACTTGCCGGTTTCTGCCAAAATTGAGCGGGCACAAGCCGGAAGAGCTGGTGATCACCCGGCTGTCGTAGCGGGAACTGTTCGCGGCGCTGGGCGGGCGGGTGGCGGAAAAACCAGCGGTGTGAAAAGCAGAAATAATGTAAAACGCTGATTGGTATTGAAATCTGCGCCGTCGTGTTTGATAGATATTGCATGCTGGAATATCACAACAAATCCATTTTAATGATACTGGAAATCTGAATGGAAGAGCGCGGTACCAAAACCATCATGAGCGGTGTGCTATTTCTGGATATTGTGGAATATTCCAGGAAATCGGTGGCCGGACAGATTTCATTGAAGGAAAGGTTCAACAGCTACCTTTCTGATGCTATTCGCGATGTGCCGGTTCCAGATCGGATTATTCTCGATACGGGCGATGGTGCGGCCATCAACTTTCTCGGTGATATTGAGGATGCATTAAAAGCCGCGCTCAGCCTGCGTGAAAGCATCCGCGACGAAGATCACAATATAGATCCGCCTTTGCGGGTGCGCGCAGGTATCAACCTTGGCCCGATTCGCCTAGTGCGGGATATCAACGGCCAGCCTAACATTGTGGGTGATGGCATCAATGTCGCGCAACGGGTGATGGGCTTTGCGGAGGTCAACCAGATTCTTGTGTCGCGTTCATACTACGATGCAGTATCGCGCCTTTCTCCCCAGTATGCCGGAATGTTTCATTTCCAAGGTTCACGCACCGATAAGCATGTGCGGGAGCACGAAATATATGCAGTCGGATATATTGGCGAAAAGTCCACAGAACTTGCAGCCGAAAATATGCTTGTGGAGAAGGAAGCCAAGTCGGCAGCGCCAATATTGGTGCCTGTCAAGACTGCATGGGCTAGCGCTGCTTCCTGGCTGGACAGCACAATTGAAAGTATTATGGTGCGATTCAAGCTGGCTACCTTCCAACAGCGTGCCCTGTATATCGGCGCGGTTGCCATAGCTGTGGTATTGATCGGTGTGTTGCTGATAAAACCGTCGCGTAATGACAAAGCCCTGCCGGATATCGGGCAAGTTCAGGCAGCAAGCGGTGTCCAGCCGGTATCTGCCGCTGTTTCGGCGGTTCAGCCTCATGCAGAGAGGAGGGGGGCGGGCACCGGTATAGCGCCACCTGTTGCCACGGTCAAACAGGGCACGAAAAAGGGCGCAGAACCTAATGCAGACGGCAAAACGGCGGATGACCAATTCAAACACCCCAAGCCAAAGGTTAGCGAATCGGCCCGCAAGGGCGTTGCCCCGGCAGGCATGGATAGCGCCGTGGGACAAGCCAATGAGGCATATATCTCTATCACCTGCAAAGAAGGAACGCAGTTGTTTGTGGATGGTGCGGAGAAAGGCAAAATAATATCGACCGGATTGACCGTGGCCGTTTCGCCGGGTAAGCACAAGGTAATTATGACCAGCAAAAACGGCAGCCTGTACACGCAAAATGTTGAGCTGGAGCCGGGTAAGATAGCGCATATCAAACCCAATTTTTGTGATTGATGGGGCTTCCCGATTACCGGGTTCATAAGATGAATATCGCAATTAAAGATTCATTCGGGTGGGGTCATGATTAGCCAGCTAGGCCGTTATGAGGTGCTTGGCGAGCTGGGGCAAGGCGCGATGGGCATTGTCTATAAAGCCAATGACCCGCTGATTGACCGCGTGGTCGCGATCAAGACGATCAACCTCGGGCTCGCGCTGGAAGAAAAGGAAGAATACGAGGGGCGCTTTTATCAGGAAGCCAAGGCGGCCGGCAGGCTTAATCACCCGAATATCGTGACTATTTACGACGTGGGCAAGAGCGGCGATGTTGCATACATTGCCATGGAGTTTCTGCAAGGTCGCGAACTGCGCGACATCATGGACGACAGTGGATTACTGCCGGTCGATCAGGTGCTGGATATCGTAACCCAGGTGGCGCAAGGATTGGCTTATGCCCATGAGCATGGCATCGTGCACCGCGACGTAAAGCCTTCGAACATCATGGTGGTGCGTGACGGCCATGCAAAAATTACCGATTTCGGCATCGCGCGCATGGCTTCCTCGGCGGTGCGCACCCAGACCGGTGTGGTGCTTGGCTCGCCAAAATACATGTCGCCGGAGCAAGTGATGGGCAAGACGATAGACCAGCGTTCGGATATTTTCTCGCTGGGTGTAATGCTCTATGAAATGCTGGCCGGGCAGGCACCATTTTATGGGGAGAACATCAATGCCATCATGTACCAGACCCTTAACGCGGTACCGGTGCCGCCCGGCACATTGAATCCCGCCGTGCCGGAAATGGCCAACTTCATCGTGGCCAAGGCATTGGCCAAGAAACTGGAAGATCGCTACCAGAACGCCAAGGATCTGGCTGTTGACTTGCGCGCTTGCCGCGATACCTTGCCGCGCTCCGGCAAGCAGATCGATACCCCACCGACTAGCGGCGAGAAAAAATTGCCCGATGCGATTTCCATCACAGGCAGCAAGGAAGCCAGCGAAGAAGAAGCCAAACCGGCAGCAACGGCAGGCTTGTCGCAAGCCTTTGATTCTGCCGCTGCGACTATGAAATTGGCGGCTTTGACGGCCACCAGTGAAGATGTAGACGAACTATCCAAAACCCTGAAAATGCCGCGCCACAGTGCGGAAGCGATCAGCCAGGCAGAATCTGTAGCGCGTCCACCAGCACCTTCAGCACCACGCCACGCTGTGCAGCCAAGCCGCGCGAAACAGCCAGCTCGACCAGGCGGCGGAAATTTTCTGCTGACTATCATCGTGCTGCTGGTGTTGTTGGGTATTATCTCTATTTTTGTTTTCTGATTCCTCTTCAACACCAATAAAATATGGGCATCTCTAAAAATTTGGAGTTCGCCTAACGGCAAGACGCAGAGAAAATTTGTAGCGCTGCATCTGCATGGAACTAAAGGGGGCAGCATCTCATGGCACTACCTTAAGCCTGCAAAACCTCAGCGACACAAGATGAAAGCGGCTGAGAGCCTCGCGTTG
>MGWP01000023.1 GCA_001801055.1 Gallionellales bacterium GWA2_55_18
ACCGGCCCTCGTCTTCCACCTTGTAGAAGCGCTGGCGTATCTTGCTTTCCTCGTGCTGTTCCAGCAGCTTCACTTCCTGCGGAGAGCGCATGAACTGGCGCGCCAGCCGCGCGATGCCTTCGGGATAGGTCGCCGAGAACAGCAGCGTCTGGCGCTCTGCCGGGCAACGCTTCGCGACATACGCGATGTCGTCGACAAAACCCATGTCCAGCATGCGGTCCGCCTCGTCGAGCACCAGCGTGTTGAGCGCCTCCAGATTGAGCGTGCCGCGCTCCATGTGATCCATGATGCGCCCCGGTGTGCCGACGACGATATGCGCGCCGTGCTCCAGGCTGGTGGTCTGTGTGCGCATGATGCTACCGCCGCACAGTGTGAGAATCTTGATGTTGTCGGCGGAGCGCGCCAGGCGGCGGATCTCCTGCGTCACCTGGTCGGCCAGCTCGCGCGCCGGGCACAGCACCATTGCCTGCACCGCAAAGCGGCGCGGGTTCAGATTGGTGAGCAGCGGCAACGCGAACGCCGCAGTCTTGCCGCTGCCGGTCTTCGCCTGCGCGATCAGGTCGTGGCCCGCCAGAGCAATCGGCAAGCTGGCCGCCTGAATCGGCGTCATCGTCAGGTAGCCGAGCTGCTGCAAGGTGGTCTGCATGCCGGGCGACAGCGGCAGCTCGTTGAACGAGCGGCCGGCAGTGCTTGCGGCAGGGGGTGGCGTGGTTGTATTGGTCATGCGTTACCCTTCTTTGCGCCGACGTGCCGCAAAAGACTTGAAAGGCTTGCGCGTTCCCGGGCGTTTGCTGTCGATCTCCGCCGGTTTTGGTTTGGGTGACAGCAGGTTTTTACCTGTGCTTCTTTTGGTAGTTTGATGTTCCGAAATGGCCGCAGCAAACTGTTCCACCGTCAACAGAATGATCGCGTGCCCACCGTTAAGATGGTAATCGGCAAGGCTTTCCTTGGTGTCGCAGATGCGTTCCTGGGTGTCGGCTTTCTTGCGTTGGCCTGCCATCATTTGCTGCGCATCCGGCGCCAGCGTATAGCCGCCATCCTGCGCGCAGATCAAACCGTATTCGGAGAGCCGGTAAAACGAATCGGACAATTTGGTTTCGGCTGGAATAGCGCCTTGCATCAGATCGGCCGCAGCGATGATCTCGACCAGCTCCGCCGGGCGGCGCTTGGATGCAAGCGACAAGGCCAGCAAAAGGATTGCATCAACATCGTGAACTGGATACATCGGATAACCTTTGAATTGGAGAGAAGAACAGCCGGCAGGCCGGGGAGGTCAAACACGCCATGGCGGCATAAAACGCCTGCTGAGTTTGTTGGGCACGCTACGCTTTGCCCAACCTGCAAAAACCACGAGAAGCGTTTATGCGAGCAGTGCCAGAGCCAGTTTCAGGGCTTCGCCGTCGTTGATGGCCGATGCTTGCTGGTTGGCGTCGATGCGTTTGTTCAACCCTGCGAGCACCTTGCCCGGTGCGCACTCGACGTTGTGGGTAATGCCCTGCCTGCCGAATTCCAGCACGGTCTCGACCCAGCGCACCGGCGAATACAGTTGGCGCACCAGCGCATCCTTGATCGCCGCGCTGTCGCTGTAGGCGGCGACATCCGCGTTGTGCAAGACCGGAACGCTCGGGATTTGCACCGTGACATTGGCGAGATATTCGCGCATCTGTTCCGCCGCGCCTTTCAGCAATCTGCAATGCGACGGCACGCTCATCGGCAGCATGATGGCGCGCTTTGCGCCCCTGGCCTTGGCCAGCTCCATGCCGCGTTCGACCGCCGCGCGATTACCGGCGATCACCACCTGGGCGGGTGAGTTGTAATTCACCGCTTCGAGCACTTCGCCCTGCGCTGCTTCGCTGCATACGGCACGCACCGTGTCGTCATCCAGCCCGAGTATCGCCGCGATGCCGCCCACACCTTCCGGTACGGCTTGTTGCATGCACTCTGCGCGATAGCGCACCAGCGGCAACGCATCGGCAAAGCGCAACGCACCGGCGGCGACCAGCGCGGTATATTCGCCCAGACTGTGCCCCGCCATCATCGCCGGAGCCGCCCCGCCCTGCTCTTGCCAGGCGCGGTACACCGCGACGCCCGCGGCGAGCATGATCGGCTGGGTGTTCACGGTGGCATTCAGGTCGGCATCGCTGCCCTCTGCAACCAGTTGCCACAAATCCTGTTTCAATATGTCTGAGGCTTCGGTGAAGGTGTCGCGCACCACAGAAAAATCGGCGTAACCGTTCATCATGCCGCGCGACTGCGAGCCTTGGCCGGGAAATACGAAAGCGAATTTAGCCATGTTAAAACCTACCACTTAATTAGAACTGCACCCCAGGTAAAACCGCCACCCACTGCCTCCAGCAAAATATTCTGCCCGGCCTTGATGCGCCCGTCGCGCACGGCGACATCCAGCGCCAGCGGGATGGAGGCAGCCGAGGTGTTGCCGTGGTTAGCGACGGTGACGATCACGTTGTCCATGCTCAAGCCAAGTTTTCTGGCGGTAGCTTCCATGATGCGGATGTTGGCCTGATGCGGAATCAGCCAGTTGATGTCGGAGCCTTGCAAGTTGTTTTCCGCCAGTACTTCCTCGACGACTTCGCTCAGCACCTTGACGGCGAACCTGAATACCGCCTGACCGTCCATCTTGATGAACGGGTCACCATGCACTTCGCCGTGGCGGATATTGCCATCGGCTTTCAACATACCCTGATGGCGGCCATCGGCGTGCAGCTTGCTGGCGACGATGCCCGGGGTTTCAGAGGCGCGCAGCACCACTGCGCCCGCGCCGTCGCCGAACAGCACACAAGTGGTGCGGTCGCTCCAGTCCAGCATGCGCGACAGCACTTCCGCGCCGACCACCAGCACGGTCCTGGCCTGCCCGCCGCGTATGTATAAGTCGGCGGTATTCAGCGCATAGACGAAGCCGCCGCACACCGCTTGCATGTCAAATGCCGCGCCGCAATTCTTGATACCGAGCTTGTCTTGCAGAATACAGGCAGTGCTGGGAAACATCTTGTCCGGTGAGGTAGTCGCAACGATCACCATGTCAACCTCGTCCGCGCTGATGCCAGCCGCCTCAATGGCGCGGTTGCTGGCTTGCAAGGCCAAATCACTGGTCATTTCATCGTCCGCAGCGACATGGCGTTCAACGATGCCACTGCGCGACAATATCCAGTCGTGAGAAGTATCAACGATCTTTTCCAAATCGAAGTTGGTCAACACCTTGGCAGGCAAATAACTGCCGGTACCGATAATTTTTGAATACATCATGCTGCTCCTTACTCTGTGCTTTGGCGCTGGCGGTGCCATTTCTCGATATGTTCGCTGATATGCTGCAACATGCCGCCGCGCGCTTCTTCGGCGGCGCGCTCGATGGCAGTGCGAAAAGCCAGTATATCCGCCGAACCGTGGCTTTTAACCACAATGCCCTTCAGTCCGAGAAAGCTCGCGCCATTATAGCGGCGGTGATCCACCCTGCGTTTGAATGCCTTGAGCACCGGCATCGCCACCAGCGCGGCGAGTTTGGTAAAAATATTGCGGCCAAATTCCTCGCGCAGGAATCCGCCCAGCATCTGCGCCAATCCCTCTGTGGTCTTGAGCGCGACATTGCCGACGAAGCCATCGCATACCACCACGTCGGTAGTGCCTTTGAAGATGTCGTTGCCCTCGATGTTGCCGTAGAAATTCAGGTCGCTAGCGCGCAACAATTCGGCTGCCTGCTTAACCACCTCGTTACCCTTAATGTCTTCGCTGCCGATGTTCAACAACCCGATACTGGGGTTGGGTTTGTGCTCCAGCGCAGTAACCAGTGTGGAACCCATCAACGCAAATTGCAGCAGGTGCTCTGCGCTGCAATCGGTGTTTGCTCCCAGATCGAGCATGCATATCTTGCCTTTTTTGGTCGGTAGGTACGAAGCGATCGCGGGGCGATCGATACCCGGAATAGTTTTCAGCACATAACGCGCCGTCGCCATCAGCGCGCCGGTATTGCCCGCGCTGACGCAGGCCTGCGCCTCGCCGCTCTTGACCAGATTGATGCTGACACGCATCGAGGAATCTTTTTTGCCGCGAAGTGCGGATTGCGGCTGCTCATCCATGCCCACCACTTCGCTGGCAGAATGAATGCGCAAATGCACACCGGACTGTACGCCCAAGGCACGCAGCTCGGTTTCAATGGCATCGGGAATGCCCACCAGAACGATGGTATCGTCGGGAAACTGCTTGAGATACTCGACTGCTGCGGGAATGGTAACCGTGGTGCCGTGGTCGCCTCCCATCGCATCTATGGCTAATGTGACGTCCACTAGGCGATCCCGATATAAAAGAAAGCAGAAATAAAAAAGAAAACGCAGCCGATCTTGTCGATCGGCTGCGTAATGCAAAGATTTATTCGCCTTTGATCTTGACTACCTTTTTGCCACGGTAAAAACCGGTCGGGCTGATGTGGTGACGCAAATGGTTTTCGCCGGTAGTCGGCTCAACCGCTGTTGCCGGATTGGTTAAAAAATCATGGGCGCGATGCATGCCGCGCTTGGATGGGGACTTTTTATTCTGCTGGACTGCCATGCTAACTACTCCTCGAAAACTAATTAACAGCGCTTCAATTGCGCCAAAATTGCAAAAGGATTTTTTTCTTCCTTCAACATATTCCCGCCATCTGCCGCCCGACAAGCGCCAAACTCATGCTTGGGCGCAAATGGCAGGCTTAACAAAATCTCTTCTTCCAGCAGGTTCAGCACATCCAGATGTGCATCCGCCAGAATGCTATCAAATTCTTCTTCACCGTCTGCAATTCCATCGTCTGTAACGTCCAGCGCATCCAAGCTTGCCTGATCGCGCAACAACAACCGCGTATCAAGCCGCACCACATGCTCCAAGGCACCCAGGCAACGCTGACAGCGCAATCGGCAGCCACCGGTTATGCTTACATCCAGCAGGGGGTTGCCTTGCTTGTCTGCGCCGCCGCATACGGTGTATTGCAGAGTTCCCTGAGGATATTCCAGCACATCCAACAAACGAGGCAACTCGGCAACAGGTATTTTGCCGCTTATTTGCCGACCATTTCCGGCAAAATCCAGGCTATCGATGAAAGGCCGTGCATCCATGAGGCGCGCATGATATATTTTTCGCTGCTCCCTGTCAAAAAACAGCTCCCTCCCGAATTCTTGTATGCCACATTCCATCCAACTGCTACCAGACCTGCTCATCAACCAGATCGCCGCTGGCGAGGTGATCGAACGGCCCGCTTCGGCGCTCAAGGAGTTGCTGGAAAATAGCCTGGATGCGGGCGCAACCGACATTGCGGTGCAACTGGAAGGCGGTGGCATCAAACTATTACGGGTGCGCGACGACGGCAAAGGCATCGCCAAAAACGAGCTGCGGCTGGCGCTGATGCGCCACGCCACCAGCAAGATCGCCTCGCTGGATGACTTGCAGCAAGTCGTCAGCATGGGGTTTCGCGGCGAAGCGCTGGCGAGCATGGCGGCGGTGGCGCAGCTCACCCTGACCAGCCGGACTGCGCGTGACACACACGGCTGGAAGGTGGAGGCGACAGACGGGCAAATCAGCGAACCGGCCCCCGCCAGCCACGCACAAGGTACCTGCATCGAATTGCGCGAGCTGTATTTCAATACCCCAGCGAGACGCAAATTCCTGAAATCCGAGGTTACCGAATTCGCCTATTGCGAAGAAACCTTCAAACGCATCGCACTGTCGCGCCCGAATGTCGCCTTTTCGCTGCAACACAACGGGCGCACAATTTGGCAACTACCAGTATCCCCTCTCCCGCTTGCGGGAGAGGGGCCGGGGGAGAGGGTAGCCGCGCTGCAACGTGTCGCCGCCCTGCTCGGCGACGAGTTCGGCCACGCCGCCGTGCCGGTTTCGCGCAACGCGGCGAACCTGTCGCTGCACGGTTTGGCCGCCCTGTCCGCTTATTCGCGCGCCACCCGCGATGCGCAATATTTCTTCGTCAATGGCCGCTTCGTGCGCGACAAAGTCGCCAGCCACGCGTTGCGCCAGGCGTATCAGGATGTCCTGCATCATCAGCGCCACCCGGCTTTCGTGCTGTTTCTCGAGCTGCCGCCGGAACAGGTAGATGTGAATGTCCATCCCGCAAAAAGCGAAGTGCGCTTCCGCGAAAGCCAGGGAATACACCAATTCATTTTCCACACCCTGCAACAGGCGCTCGCCATTCCGGCAAGCGGGCAAGATGCCCGTGCTCCCGCATTACAACAACAGCCTGCATCGTTTATCCCGAGGCAACAAAACATGCGGCTGGGTGCAGAACAGCTAAATGCAACTTATCAGGTGTGGCAAACGCAGACGGAAAGCGGGAAGTGGGCAGTAGATAGTGGGAACACCCCACCCGCTCCCTACTCGCCACTCCCTACTCCCCAGGAAGAATTCCCTCTCGGCTTCGCTCTTGCGCAACTTTCCGGCATCTACATCCTCGCGCAAAACACCCAGGGCCTGATTGTGGTGGACATGCACGCCGCACATGAGCGTATCGTGTATGAAAAACTCAAGACTGCGCTGGATGCCGAACAGATCGCCACGCAACCGCTACTGATCCCGGTGACTTTCTATGCCGACGCGCTGGAAGTCGCTACCGTAGAAGCGGAACAAGCCACCCTTAAAAAGCTCGGTTTCGACGTTGCCCCGCTCTCGCCCAACACGCTGGCGGTACGTGCCATGCCGGTGCTGCTCAAACAATCCGAGGCGGAAGCCGCCGCGCGCGATGTGCTGGACGAGCTGCGCGAATTCGGCGCAAGCCGCACCATGACCGAACGGCGCGACGAGCTGCTCGCCACCCTCGCCTGCCACGGCGCAGTGCGCGCCAACAGGATATTGAGCATTACCGAAATGAATGCGTTGCTGCGCGAGATGGAGCAAACCGAGCGCTCCGGCCAGTGCAACCATGGCCGCCCAACCTGGTTTCAATTAAGCATGGGCGAACTAGACAAGATGTTTATGCGCGGCAAATAACTACAAACCGCGCTTTTTGAGTTATTGCTGCAGTAGTATCGCTGGAAATTTATGTCGGCAAAAACGAAAAAAAACGACTTAAAGTATCAAAAAGTACCGCCAGTTTCTGGTGCGAAAGACAGGAATCGAACCTGCACGCCTTGCGGCGCTGGAACCTAAATCCAGTGCGTCTACCAATTCCGCCACTTTCGCGCTGTTTGCTGCCAGCTTTTGGGGCGCGGATTATAGCACTAAGCTGTCCGGTTAATTTCCACCACCGTACGTCCGCGCAGCCTGCCTTGCAGCAATTGCGGGAACACTTGCGGCAACTCGGAAAAGGGCACGGCATGCGCCACTTGCGCCAGCAATTTCGGATGAAGGTCAGTTGCCAGACGCTGCCAGATTTTGCGGCGCAGCGGCATCGCGGTGGCAGCGGAATCGATGCCGATCAGGCGCACCCCGCGCAGGATGAAAGGCATCACCGTGGTGTGCAGCTCGATACCGCCCGCATTGCCGAAGCTTGCGATCACGCCGTTCTGCTGCATGGTGCGCGTCAGCCACGCCAGCGTCTCGCCACCCACCGCGTCCAGCGCGCCCGCCCACTGCGCCTTCTCCAGCGGGCGTGTGCCCATCACTAATTCCTTGCGCGGCAATATCTCCGCCGCACCGAGCGACTTCAGGTAATCGTGTTCGCTGTCTTTTCCGGTCAACGCGACCACGTGATAACCGAGTTGCGCCAGCATCTGGATCGCGAGACTCGCCACCCCGCCGGTCGCGCCGGTGACGATCACTTTACCGTTCTCGGGGCGCAGATCGTTCTGTTCGAGACGATGAATCGACAGCGCGGCGGCAAATCCCGCCGTGCCGATTGCCATCGTATCGAACAACGTCAGCCCCTGTGGCAGCGGCACCACCCAATCGGCGGGCACCCGCACGTATTCGGCAAATCCGCCGTCGTGATCCACGCCCATACCGTAACCGGTAACGACAACCGCATCGCCCGCGTTGAAGCGCACATCCGATGAGCTTGCCACCACACCCGCCGTATCCACCCCGCCGACGCATGGAAAGCGGCGGATCACCTTGCCCGCGCCGGTGGCCGCGAGTGCATCCTTGTAATTCACGCTGGAGTAATGGGTCTGGATGACCACTTCGCCGGGATCAAGATCGTCCAGCGTCAGCTCGACGAAGCGCCCGGCGGATTGGCCGGATTCTTCGAAGATGCGGTAGGCGGGAAATTTATGGGTGGAAGAAATTTGCGGCATCAGGCTGGCTCAATTTCCCTATTCACTGGAAGCATTTCAGCGAGCAGAGTTTCGGGAGCAATATCCTGCTCGTGAGGCCATGTCACCGCTCCGTACACAATACCCACCTGGTTAAAGTAATGAACATCCTTCAGCTCACGAAAAACACCGCGATCAAGATAGGGTTTTACATCAAAAATACCCTTGCGCCCATCCGCAACCTCAACCTGGATGCGGTAGTCTGACAACGGCTTAACGGTTATGACATCCCAATACATGACAACCTCACAAAAGTCGAAGCATGAATAACCAAAGTCAATCCCACCGGGGTGCAGCTACCCCCTCTCCCCTCGCGGGAGAGGGTTGGGGATAACCAGCGACTTGCCCGCTTGCGGGCTTAGTCGAATGGCTAGTAGTTCCACCAGAGGGGGCTGTTAAAGTCAACACCGCCGGGGGTTGCCCGGCAGCAAGTCACTTTTTCTTGCTTCGCCAAAGAAAAAGTAACCAAAAAGAAGGCGACCCCGGTTTGCCGCCCTTCGGGTTTCCTGCGTTGCTCGACTGGTCAGGCGGCTGCGGAACTCGCGCTTCGCGCTCAAACATAACCAGCGACTTGGCTGGCGTTGTTTGCCAGCTTAGTCGAATGGCTAGTTGTTTCATCAGTCCTCGCCGACATCCCCTGACCAGCCTGCGCTACTCGGTGGCGCACAGGGGAGATAAAGCGAAATTCCAAAACCTTAACATCGTAGGGTGGGCACGTTGTGCCCACCCTACCGGACTAAGTGTTCAATACAAGCCGATCAAAAGTTTTTCGGACGCGCTGCTTGATTCTGTTTTGATACTCATAAGTGCGCACTCCAAATTCCGGGCGACGCCCGTTCTGAACAAGATCACGCAATGCATCTAAAATATCTTTTAGGTTGTATAGCATGTTATTTATTTCACCAATAAGTGCCTTATCGAAAAGAGCGCCAACATCCTGCTTGCTAATAAGTATATTGTGAGCAAACACGCGGCTCCTTATATCCGCGTAAGTAGCGTCATAATTGACTCGGTGAATTGAAAAAGTCTTTTTTAAAACTCGAAGATCCGGTACCTGCGGTTCAAAAACATCCGCTATGTATGAATCAACATCATCCGGTTTCAGGCCTGCTGCTGCCTTTCTAGCACCAAGGGCATTTTTAGAGAAAAATTCTGAATGTGCAACAGTTGCTGCTAGTAATTTGTGAATGGAGTGCGTATCTTCCCCATCATCAAAGATGCGTCCAAGCACTATGAAGAACGTAGTTTGCAGGCTGTATAGGTTGATATTCCAGAAAGTCGGATTCTCATTTAAGACTTTAAAGATGCGCTTATCTTCAGCAGCATAATTATGAATTTCGATATAAGTATAGAAACATTCGATAGCTGTATTAACCTCATTGATGATGAGATAGAGTTCCTCCATGTACTGAGTCTCAGTCATTTTTCGGGGCATGCTCACCTCCATTACGTATGATCCCAATGCATCTGGGGCGATTCTTTTCGTCTATTTACTGTAGTCGGGTGGGCAACTTGTTGCCCACCCGATTTTCGGTTTTGAATTTCGCTTTACCTCCCCTGAGCGCCGCCGAGTA
>MGWP01000024.1 GCA_001801055.1 Gallionellales bacterium GWA2_55_18
GTATGCGGGAGAACCGCACGTACGGTTTGATGAGGGAGGGCAGGCGAGAGCCTGTTCTCTACTCTACCCATTAGCTCCGTTCGCCCTGATGTATCGAAGGGTGCAATATTTGCAGCAAAAACAAATCAACACCGCCGGGGGTAGCCCGGCAGCTAGTCACTTTTTCTTGCTTCGCCAAAGAAAAAATAACCAAAAAGAAGGCGACCCCGGTTTGCCGCCCCTGCGGGGTTCCCTCGCTCAACCCCAAGCAAGCGGGGCTGCGGAACTCGCACTATGTGCTCAGACAGTCCTCGCCTAAACCTCCGCCTGCTTGCGGCTGATCGAGGCGGCGCTCAGGGGATGAAAATCAAAACCCAAAAGCAACAAAGCATGGTGAGCTGCGCTCACCATGCTTTTGGAATCAAATGCGATGCTGCCCCTATTAGCTTTGCTTATGCGGGTTGTGCTGGTCTTGGCGTAATAGGCGGATGAGCATCAAAATACTCAAGTAAGTGCGAGTAACGAAACGCAAGCTTTGTGTTGAGATCAGTCTGGTGTTTAACCAATTGCTCGCACACGAACTTTCGAGCGGCATCGTAAAGCTCGGTGTGATGATCATGACTTACTGCATGCTGAAATTCTTCGCCGAGGTAATGTAACAACCAAAAACCATCTACGTCTTGAACAATCATTCCGAGACAAAATTCGGCCAATGCTTTGTTGGTCTGCGCAAACGGATCCTGCTCTAGATTAGCACGATGAGCTTCCAGAAGTTTCACAGTTTCTGAGCCGACTACTATTCTGGGATATTGTGCGACCTCGCTTTCAAGCTCATACGCGCGAGCCACGGCAGCGCCATACAACTCACCAGGATGAAGCTCGACACCCCATGCGACTTCAATAGCGCCTCGGACTGGACGCTGAGTTGCCAGACCAAGAAAGCAGAGGGTTCCTGCCAAGCAAAACAACCCGAATACCCCGTTCATTTGGCACTTCACTTCCCTATCACCCAAACACACGAATGACACCAAACCATCAGACCATCGCTGTGTCTTTACTTGCGCGCGTTGTATCTCGTCCCAGATGGTGTGTTGCTCTGGAGGAAGTGAGGCTCTAAAAGGAGACTCTGGGTTTGGGTTAAGAATGCCGTGCAGCATGTCTTCAGCTTGGCTCTGGAGTTTGGAGATTGCGCCAATGCTCTCTCTCAATATCGCGTTGAATTTCTTTTGCTCATCTTCAGACTTGAACGTGGGCAGCAACCCTTGACCTTGCAAAGCGGCTCTTTGCCCCAGCAGGTCAATAAAACTGACGCAGTAGTTGCCGATCAATAAGTCTGAATCTGAGTTTTTTGGCGTGATATTCATGGGATGATGGCTACACCAGCTTCTTCAGCTGATAAATTCTTTCCAGCGCTTCCTTCGGACTCAATTCATCCGGCTGCAATTCGCGTAGCGCTCCCAGCAGCGGATGCTCTTCCGGTTCCGGCATCTCCGGTTTGCGGTCGAACAGGTCGCCCTGCGGGTTTTGTGCGGCGCTGTTCTGTTCCAGTTTGCGCAGTTGTTTCTTGGCGGCCTTGATGACATCGTTCGGAACGCCCGCCAGCGCGGCGACTTGCAGGCCGTAGCTCTGGCTGGCGGCGCCTTCGTTGACGCTGTGCAGGAACACGATGCTGTGCTGGTGTTCGATGGCGGCGAGGTGGACGTTGGCGAGTTGCTGGAATTCTTCGGCGAGGCGGGTCAGTTCGAAATAGTGGGTGGCGAACAGGGTGTAGCTGCGGTTCTTTTCCAGCAGGTGGCGCGCGATGGCGTAGGCGAGCGCGAGGCCGTCGAAGGTGGAGGTGCCGCGGCCGATTTCGTCCACCAGCACCAGACTTTTTTCGGTGGCGTTGTGCAGGATGTTGGCGGCCTCGGTCATCTCGACCATGAAGGTGGAGCGTCCGCTGGCGAGGTCGTCGGATGCGCCGATGCGGGTGAAGATCTGGTCGATCTCACCGAGTACCGCCTGCTGTGCCGGGACGAAGCTGCCGATATGCGCGAGCAGCGCGATCAGCGCAACCTGGCGCATGTAGGTGGATTTGCCGCCCATGTTCGGGCCGGTGATCAGCAGCATGCGGCGTGCGTCAGAAAGCGAGGTGTCATTCGGCGTGAACGTATCGACTTGCGCTTCCACTACCGGATGGCGGCCTTTGATGATGTTGATCTGCGGCTCATCTGAAAATTGCGGCGCGCTGAAATTCAGCGTGGTGGCGCGCTCGGCGAAGGTGGCGAGTACATCCAGTTCGGCAATTGCGGCGGCGATGCGTTGCAGTTGTGGGATGAACGGCGCTAACTGGTCGAGCAGTTGTTCGTAGAGGAATTTCTCGCGCGCCAGCGCGCGGTCGTTGGCGGACAGCGCCTTGTCTTCGAAGGTTTTGAGTTCCGGCGTGATGTAGCGTTCGGCGTTTTTCAGCGTCTGACGGCGGCGGTAATCGTCCGGCACATTCACGGATTGGGCCGCGCTCACTTCGATGTAGAAACCATGCACGCGGTTGTATTCGACCTTCAGCGTGGTGATGCCGGTGCGCGCCCGTTCGCGCGCTTCCAGCGCCAGCAGAAAATCGCCGCAGTTGGTCTGGATGCCGCGCAACTCATCAAGTTCGGCATCGAAGCCGTCGGCGATCACGCCGCCTTCGCGCAGCACCGAGGAGGGTTCGGGTTTCAGCGAGGTTTGCAGGATGGCGACGAGTTGCGTGTCGGTTTGCAGCGCGTCGGCGAGTGTTGATAGCAAGGTGGGTGATTCCCCCCTCTCCCCAACCCTCTCCCGCGAGGGGAGAGGGGGCAGGGCGGTGTGTAATGCCGGGAGTCGCTGTAGGGTATCGCGCAGGCCGGAGAGATCGCGCGGTCTTGCGCTGCGCAGCGCGATGCGCGCGGTGATGCGCTCTACATCTACACAGGGTTTTAGTTGCTCATGCACGCTGCGGTATAACTCCCTCGCCCCTTGAGGGGAGAGGGTGGGGGAGAGGGGTGATGCCGCCGCTCTCCCGCAAGCGTGAGAGGGGAGTGACAACAGTTGTTCTACCGCATCCAACCTTGCGCGCAGCACATTCCGGTCGCGTAGCGGATGATGCAGCCAGTGCGCCAGCAGGCGGCTGCCCATGTTGGTGGCACAGGTGTCGAGCAGGGACAGCAGGGTGGGGGCGGGTTCGCCGCGCAGGGTTTGGGTGATCTCCAGGTTGCGCCGCGTGGCGGCATCCATGCGCACGTAGCGGTCGGCGCTGTATACCTGCACGCTGCGGATGTGGCTGATGGCCTGGCCTTGGGTGAGCTTGGCGTAGCCGAGCAGCGCGCCCGCCGCTTCCAGTCCGACGCTGAAATCGTCGCAACCGAAGCCGGCCAGATCGAGTGTGGCGAACTGCTGGCACAGCGCGCGGCGCGCCGTTTCGAGTTCAAAATGCCAGTCGGGCAGTGTCTTGAAAGCCGCGTGGATACTGGTTTGTAGGTTAGTGTTCTCGGCGCGCAGAATCTCGGAGGGTTGCAGCCGTTCGAGTTCGGCGGGCAGGTTTTCGGCGGAGGTTTCGCAGACGAAGAATTGCCCCGAGGCCAGATTCAGCCAAGCTAAACCAACCCTAACCCCTCCCGGCCTCCCCAACCCCTCCCGGCCTCCCCTTGTCAGGGGAGGAGTATTGGAGGAGGCGATTGCCAGCAGCAGGCAGTCGCGTTTTTCTTCCAGCAATGCGGAATCGGTGACGGTGCCGGGGGTGACGATGCGTACCACCTTGCGTTCGACCGGGCCTTTGCTGGTGGCGGGATCGCCGATCTGTTCGCAGATCGCGACCGATTCGCCGAGCTTGACCAGCCTCGCCAGATATTGCTCGGCGGCGTGATACGGCACACCGGCCATCTTGATCGGCTGGCCGTTGGATGCACCGCGCTGGGTCAGCGTGATGTCGAGCAGCTTGGCCGCGCGCGCCGCATCTTCATGGAACAGCTCGTAGAAATCCCCCATGCGGTAGAACAGCAGCATATCGGGATGCTGTGCCTTGATGCGCAAATATTGCTGCATCATCGGGGTGTGAGCTGGCTCTTTGATTTTTTCACCCACGTTGTTTGATTTAAACTTGAGTTAGGAACGATAATAATTTCGTAGAGTGTATTCCGTACATTGTTTGGCAATGGCGCGTAGAACTCACCCTACGTTTTTTTGTTTCTATTATTTTTTGGAGGAGGCAGCAAGAAATTCTGCATGGGCTTCTTTTTTGGCCTTGTCGATGCGAAGGTAGGTCCATGCGATATAGAGCGCCAGGCCGGCAACTGCGAGGTAGATGCCTAGCCATGCTCCCGGCCCGTTGTGCGCTGCGTCTTGCCCGGAAGGCAGGAAGACTATGCCGATAGCGATCGATACGAGCACGATCACGCCGCCGTGCATTACCTGGACAGGGCGATAGGGGACGTACTTTTGCATTTTCTCTTTGATCAGGAGGTCAAGTTTTGGGTCGTTCATAATTTTATATCCCTAAAAATATAAATGTTTATTTTACCGGCCTTGTGAGCTGTCCACTCAGGGCCGGGGTCAAATGCGGTGCCATCGTTTGCAGCAGCAACGGGTGGATGCTGGGGTTGCCCGCGCAAATATAGCCAGTCTTGAGATAGGTGTCCGAGCCATACAGGTCGCTGACCATGCCGCCCGCTTCGGTAATCAGCAGGCAACCTGCGGCCATGTCCCACGGTTTGAGGCCGATTTCGAAAAAACCGTCGTAGCGCCCCGCCGCCACCCACGCCAGATCCAGCGCAGCAGAGCCCGGGCGGCGCAGTCCGGAGGTCTTCTGTATCAGGTCTTTGAAGATCGCCATGTAGGCATCCATGTGCTCGAACCGGGTGTAGGGGAAGCCGGTGCCGATCAGGCTGTCGGCAAGGTGCAGGCGTTTGGTGACGCGCAGGCGTTTGTCGTTGAGGAATGCGCCGCGCCCGCGCGTGGCGGTGAACAATTCGTTTTTGACCGGATCGTACACCACAGCTTGGGTGATGATGCCTTTGTGCTGCAACGCGATGGACACGGAATACTGTGGCAGGCCGTGCAGAAAATTGGTCGTACCATCCAGCGGATCGATGATCCACAGAAATTCCGATTCGCCTTGGCTGCCGCTCTCTTCTGCTAGAATCGCATGGGTCGGATAGGCTTCCAGCAAGGTCTGGATGATGGTTTGCTCGGCAGCGCGATCCACTTCGCTGACGAAATCCGCGTGGGATTTTTTGGTGATGGTGAGGTGGTCGATCTTGTCGGCGGAACGGTGGATCAGGTTGCCGGCGCGACGCGCGGCTTTCACCGCGATGTTGAGCATGGGATGCATGGGTTGCCTTGAGTTTAATGAGCGGTCGGAAAATCCCGATTGCGCATTTTAGTTGGTATTACGCTTTGAATAAACCAAATAGTTTTGACAATATCCGTGTGGTGCTCAGCCACACCACCCATCCGGGCAATATCGGTGCGGCGGCGCGCGCGATGAAGACGATGGGGCTGCGCCATCTGTATCTGGTCAATCCGAGGTATTTTCCCGACCCGCAGGCCGAGGCGATGGCTGCCGGGGCCGACGACCTGCTGCGCGCTGCGGTGGTGTGCGGCTCCATTGATGAGGCTTTGCAGGATGTGGTGTTTACCGTGGCGATGACGGCGCGGCTGCGCGATATTTCCATCGAAGTGAAGAGCCCGCGCGAGGCGATGCCGCTGTTGCTGCAACAGGCTACCGCGCAACCGGTGGCGTTGCTGTTCGGCACCGAGATGTCCGGCCTGACCAATGAGGAAATGGGCAAGGCGCAGGTGCTGGTCAATATTCCCGCCAACCCGGATTTTTCGTCGCTTAATCTGGCGGCTGCGGTGCAGGTGATGGGTTACGAGTTGAATGTGGCGGCGCAAGGCGATATACCGGTCGCGCCGGAAACATGGCCTGCGCCGCATGAGCAGGTGGAGGGATTGTTTGAGCATATGGAAAAAACCCTGCTCGAAATCGGTTTTTTCACCACCCAGAATCCGGCACGCCTGATGCAGCGCCTGCGCCGTTTGTATGCGCGCGCGCGGCTGGAGCCGGAGGAGATCAACATCCTGCGCGGCATACTGAGCGTGACAACCGGGTACAATGCGCGGCTTAAAAAACGCTATCTGGAAGAGCATCAGGATGTTTAAAAATATTAGAGAAGACATCGCCAGCGTATTCGACCGCGATCCGGCGGCGCGCACCACTTTTGAGGTGTTGACCTGCTATCCAGGTTTGCACGCGCGCGTCCTGCATCGCATGGCGAATGCCTTGTGGCACGCCAACCTGAAATGGCTGGCGCGCTTCCTGTCGCATTTCGCGCGCTGGTTTACCGGCATCGAGATTCATCCGGGTGCGACCATCGGGCGGCGTTTTTTCATCGACCACGGCATGGGCGTGGTGATCGGCGAGACTGCCGAGATTGGCGATGATGTCACGCTCTACCATGGCGTCACGCTGGGCGGCACTTCGTGGAAGGAAGGCAAGCGGCATCCCACGCTGGGCAACGGCGTGGTGGTGGGTGCGGGCGCCAAGATACTCGGCCCGATCAGCATCGGCGACGGCGCAAAAATCGGTTCGAATGCGGTGGTGGTGAAAGATGTTCCACCAGGGGCGACGGCGGCGGGTATTCCCGCGCGGATTCTCGATGAGGAGAAGAAAAATGCCATCGGTTTCAATGCCTATGGCATCGGCAACGACCAAAACGACCCGGTGAATAAAGCCCTGCACGGCCTACTCGGACATAGCGTGACGGTGGATCAGCGCATTGATTTTATCCTGCAACAGCTCGAAAAAATGGGGGTGCGCGTGGATGAAGAACGCGCCACTGCCGACAAATTTGACCCTAATCACCTGAATAAAATAGTTGACTAAATGATTGGGGTATTTTATCATTCACACATCGAAGCTTGGAAGTAATTTCTGATTATTTTTTATGGTAATTAGAATGCAATCAACTAGTTGGAGAATGATATGCGATTAACCACCAAAGGGCGATTCGCCGTGACGGCAATGGCTGACCTGACGATGTGCGGCGGACAGAATCCGGTGACCATGGCGGCGATCAGCGAACGACAGAAGATTTCGCTCTCATATCTGGAGCAATTGTTCGGCAAGCTGCGCCGCAGCAAGATCGTGGAAAGTGTGCGCGGTCCGGGCGGCGGCTATTACCTTGCCAGGCCTGCGGAAAAAATCACGATAGCCGAAATCATTTTGGCGGTGGACGAGCCTCTGGATGCGACCAGTTGCGGCGGGAAGGGCAACTGTCATGATGATCGGCAATGCCTTACCCATGAGCTGTGGATGGGGCTTAACGAAAGGATTTTCGATTATCTGGCCTCTGTCACGCTACAGCAGTTGGTGGATAGCCAAACCCAAACACAATCCAGGGCAAACTTCGGAACTGCGCATATTACGGTGAGGAAAAAGACATCTGACACGCAGTGATTTCGGCTCAACGCAAAGAAAGTGCAATGGATAAAATGAAGCTTCCTATTTACATGGATTACTCTGCAACCACGCCGGTCGATCCGCGCGTGGCTTCGATAATGATCCCCTATCTCACCGAGAAATTCGGCAATCCGGCCAGCCGTTCCCATGCTTTCGGCTGGGAGGCCGATGCAGCAGTGGAGTTGGCGCGCGAACAGGTTGCCGCGCTGGTGAACGCCGATCCCAAGGAGATCGTCTGGACTTCCGGCGCGACCGAGTCGAACAACCTCGCCATCAAGGGTGCGGCGCATTTCTACCAGGGCAAGGGCAAGCACATCATCACCATGCATATCGAGCACAAGGCGGTGCTGGATACCGTGCGCGAACTGGAGCGCGAGGGTTTCAGCGCGACCTATCTCGGTCCCGAGTCGAACGGCTTGCTGGATCTGGACAAGTTCAAGGCGGCGTTGCGCCCCGATACGGTGCTGGTGTCCGTCATGCTGGTGAACAACGAGATCGGCGTGATTCAGGACATCGCCGCCATCGGCGAGATCTGCCGTGACAAGGGCATCCTGTTCCATGTGGATGCGGCACAGGCAACCGGCAAGGTGGCGATTGATTTGCAGCAGTTGAAAGTCGACATGATGTCGTTTTCCGCGCACAAGACCTACGGCCCGAAAGGCATCGGCGCGCTGTACGTGCGGCGCAAGCCGCGTGTGCGCCTTGAAGCGCAGATGCACGGCGGCGGGCACGAGCGCGGCATGCGCTCCGGCACGTTGCCGACGCACCAGATCGTCGGTATGGGCGAGGCGTTCCGCATTGCGCAGGCCGAGATGGCACAGGAAAACGAGCGGATACGCATGTTGCGCGATCGCCTGCTGAAGGGCCTGATGGCGATGGAAGAGGTGCATATCAACGGCGACATGGAGCATCGTGTGCCGCATAATCTCAATTTGAGTTTCAATTTTGTCGAAGGCGAATCGCTGATGATGGCGGTCAAGGATGTCGCGGTGTCCAGCGGTTCGGCCTGTACTTCGGCGAGCCTGGAGCCGTCCTATGTGCTGCGCGCATTGGGGCGTAGCGATGAGCTGGCGCACAGCTCGATCCGCTTCAGCATCGGGCGTTTCACCACGGTTGAGGAAGTCGATTACGTCGTCGAACTGCTGAAGAACAAGATTGGCAAGCTGCGTGATTTGTCGCCGCTTTGGGAAATGTACAAGGACGGAGTGGATTTGAATTCCGTGCAGTGGGCAGCACATTGAAAGACAGGGGCTAGAGGATAGGGGCTAGAGAATGGTGGGTTGGAAAACTACGGGGTTCCAGCCCCTAGTCCCCAACCCCTAAGCCCTGCGACTGAAAGGAGTATCAAAATGGCATACAGCGAAAAAGTATTGGATCACTACGAGAACCCGCGCAATGTTGGCTCATTCGGCAAGGACGAAGACGGATTGGGGACCGGTATGGTCGGTGCGCCGGCGTGCGGCGACGTGATGAAGTTGCAGATCAAGGTCGGCAAGGACGGCGTGATCGAAGACGCCAAATTCAAGACTTACGGTTGCGGCTCGGCGATTGCATCCAGTTCGCTGGTGACCGAGTGGGTCAAGGGCAAGACGGTCGACCAGGCTCTGCAAATCAAGAACACGCAAATCGCCGAAGAGTTGGCGTTGCCGCCGGTGAAAATCCACTGCTCGATTCTGGCGGAAGATGCGATCAAGGCGGCGGTGGCGGACTACAAAGCCAAACACGGCGAAAATGTTGAAACTGCCGCCTGCAAGGGCAGTTGCTGAACAGTAAGGAAAAATTATGGCAATCACGTTGTCTGAAAACGCGGCCAAACATGTGCAGAATTTCATCACTAAGCGCGGCAAGGGTGTCGGTTTGCGCATTGGGGTGCGCACCAGCGGTTGTTCCGGTATGGCCTATAAACTGGAGTTTGCCGATGAGGTGAGCAGCGAGGATATCCAGTTCGCCAGTCATGGTGTTACGTTGTTGGTCGACCCGAAAAGTTTGCCATATATCGATGGCATGGAGCTGGATTACACCCGCGAAGGCTTGAACGAGGGGTTCAGGTTCAATAACCCGAATGTGAAGAATCAGTGCGGCTGCGGCGAGAGCTTCGGTGTTTAAGGGCGCCTCTAAAAACCCATATTTCATCCCAACTGCTGCGTTGCAGAAAAAATTTCTTGCTTACATATTATCTATATGCGCGCGGCGAAATTTTTTCTGCGCCTTGCATTTGGGCGAACTCTGAATTTTTAGAGGCACCCCTGATGCAACTTTCCAGCTTCGACTTCCAGCAAAATCATTTCCAACTGTTCGGCCTCGCGCAGTCCTACCGGATAGATGCGGCGCAGCTTGAACAGCAGTACCGCGCCTTGCAGGCGCAGGTGCATCCCGATAAATCCGCACACCTGCCCGATGCCGAACAGCGTTTGTCCATGCAGCGCGCCACGCTGGTGAACGAGGCTTACCGGACACTGAACAATCCGCTACGGCGCGCGCGCTACCTGTTGTCGCTGCACGGCGTGGATATTCAGGAAGAAAACAATACCATGATGCCGCTGGATTTTTTGACGGCGCAGATGGAGTGGCGCGAAGCGGTCAGCGAAGCACAGCAGGCTCGGGATGCAGCGGCACTTGCGCAACTTGAAACCCGCATGAAGCTCGAAACGCGCGAATTTGAAGCGCAACTTGCGGTTAAAATCGATACTGAAAAGGATTATGCGGCGGCCGCCGGATTGGTGCGCAAACTGCGCTTCATGGAAAAACTTGCGGAAGAAATCCATGCCGCTTACGACGCGATAGATTTATAAACCTAGAAAAAGCAGTTGTCCACGAAAGTCACGAAAAACACGAAAAAATTCATAAACCTATATAGTTTTCAACTACACCTAATGGGTGGTTCACAGCATGAGGGTAACCCATTGCGTTATTTCGTGCCTTTCGTGTTTTTCGTGGATGAATTGCAGTTTTTAGAATAAAACTAATGTAGGGTGCATGGAATGCAACCTACCAACCAACGACTACAAAAATGGCTTTACTACAAATCTCCGAACCCGGCATGAGCACTGCCCCGCACCAGCACCGGCTGGCGGTGGGTATCGACCTCGGCACGACCAACTCGCTGGTGGCCACGGTGCGCAACGGCATCAGCGTGGTGCTCAACGACGAAAACGGGCGCGCCATGCTGCCTTCGGTAGTGCGCTATCTGGCCGATGGCGGCGTTGCGGTGGGCGAGGCGGCGCAGACCATGCAGAGCGAGGATGCCGCCAACACCATCGTTTCGGTGAAACGCTTCATGGGGCGCGGCCTCAAGGATGTCGGCGAGATCAGCCGCCTGCCCTATCGCTTTGCCGATGCTCCTTCTTCAGGGCAGGCCGCTTCGCCCTTCGCTACCTCAGGAGGCTCAGGACAGGGTTCCGGCATGTTGCAACTGCGCACCGTGGCGGGAATCAAAAGCCCGGTCGAGGTATCCGCGGAAATTCTCAAGGTGTTGCGCAGCCGGGCCGAGGCCGCATTGGGCGGCGAGCTGGTCGGTGCGGTCATCACCGTGCCGGCCTATTTCGACGATGCGCAACGGCAGGCCACCAAGGACGCGGCGCGCCTGGCCGGACTGAACGTATTGCGCCTGCTCAACGAGCCGACCGCCGCGGCGATCGCCTACGGGCTGGATAATGCCGCCGAGGGTGTGTATGCGGTGTACGATCTGGGCGGCGGCACCTTCGATATTTCCATCCTGCGCCTGTCGCGCGGCGTGTTCGAGGTACTGGCGGCCAACGGCGATTCCGCATTGGGCGGCGACGATTTCGACCACCGCATCCATTGCTGGCTGCTGGAAAAAAATCGTCTCTCCGCGCTCGGCCCACGGGATACACGTCTGCTGCTGACCCATGCGCGCGCCGCCAAGGAACAGTTGACCGAACATGCCGAGGCGCGCATCACAGCGGTGCTGTCGACGGGCGAAATGATTGACAGCGTGCTGACGCGCAGCGAGTTCCATGCGATGTCGCAGAATCTGGTGCAGCGCACCTTGCAGCCGTTGCGCCGCGCATTGCGGGACGCGAAGTTGGACATCGCGGATATCAAGGGTGTGGTGATGGTCGGCGGCGCGACGCGCATGCCGCAGGTGCAGCACGCCGTAGGAGAATTTTTTGGCCAAACGCCGTTGACCAACCTCGATCCCGACAAGGTCGTGGCGTTGGGTGCGGCGATCCAGGCCAATTTGCTGGCGGGTAATCGTAGCGGTGATGATTGGCTGTTGCTCGATGTGATTCCGCTTAGCCTCGGCATCGAAACCATGGGCGGCCTCGTCGAAAAAATAATTCCGCGCAACAGCACCATTCCCACCGCGCGCGCGCAGGAATTCACCACCTTTAAGGATGGGCAGACCGCAATGAGCATCCATGTGGCGCAGGGCGAGCGCGAGCTGGTGAGCGATTGCCGTTCGCTGGCGAAATTCGAGTTGCGCGGCATTCCCGCGATGGTGGCGGGCGCGGCGCGCATTCGTGTGACTTTCCAGGTGGATGCCGATGGATTGTTAAACGTGTCGGCGCGCGAGATGGGCAGCGGTATCGAGGCGGCGATTGCCGTCAAGCCTTCCTACGGGCTGTCGGACGCCGAGATCACGCGCATGCTGCAGGAATCCACACAGCACGCACAGGGCGACATGCAGGCGCGCGCGTTGCGCGAGCAGCAAACCGAAGCCGGGCAATTGCTCGAAGCGGTGCAACATGCGCTGGAGCAGGATGGCGGTTTGCTCGATCAGGCAGGGCGCACGCAAATAGAAATCCGGATGGGTGCGTTGCGCGATACTTTGCACCTTGCCGATCACCTGTCCATCAAGCGCGCCGTTATCGCATTGAACGACGCTACCGTTGGTTTCGCGCAAGCGCGTATGGATAAAAGCGTGGCGCGTGCCCTGGCGGGCAGGAATATTTCCGAACTGGATGAAAAGTAATGCCGCAGATCACTGTGCTGCCGCATGAGGAACTGTGCCCCAAGGGTGCACTGTTTAATGTCGAACCGGGCATTTCGATTTGCGATGCGCTGTTGCAGCATGATGTGGAAATTGAGCATGCCTGCGCGCAAGTAAGCGCTTGCTCCACCTGTCATGTCATATTGCGCGAGGGCTTCGGTTCCCTGGAGCCGGCGGATGAAATGGAAGAAGATATGCTCGACAAGGCCTGGGGCCTGGAACCGACTTCGCGCTTGTCCTGCCAGGCGCTTGTGGCGGATAAGGATCTGGTGGTGGAGATTCCGAAGTACACTATTAACCTGGCGAAGGAGTAATTCCATTTTTTTCAAAACAACAATAACCATGTAGGGTGCATTCCATGCACCAGTGCTAATGGTGCATGGAATGCACCCTACGAGTTATTTGATTTTATCTGGAGCCGGAGGATTGAAATGAAATGGACTGATGTCAGGCTGATCGCCATCGAGTTGGCGGAAGCGCATCCCGAGGTCGACCCAAAGACCATACGCTTCACCGACTTGCACAACCGGGTGCTGGCGCTGGACGATTTCCACGACGACCCGAAACACGGCGGCGAAAAGGTTCTCGAAGCGATACAGGCGGCGTGGATAGAGGAAGCTGAGTAGCATGTTCAGACTTTGGCGAAACGCCTCCAACCGCTGGTTGTACCTGTGCGGCGCACTGTTTGCCAGCGGCTTGATGGGTTTCGGCCTGTTCCTGCAATATGTCAAACATCAAGACCCCTGTCCGCTGTGCATGGTGCAACGGGTGATTTTTATCGCCATCATGGCGGTGTTTATATTGGCTACACTGCATGGTCCGAAGCGCGCGGGGGAACGCGTGTATGCCGTTTTGATCGGGATTCTCTCGCTCTCCGGTGCCGGTGTCGCAGGACGCCATATCTGGCTGCAAAACCTCCCCAAGGATCAAGTCCCCGCCTGTGGCCCCGGGCTGGACTACATGCTGGAAACCATGCCGATGGCCGAGGTGTTGAAGCAACTCATGCACGGCTCCGGCGAATGCGCGGCAAAGGGCTGGACATTCCTTGCGCTCGGCATCCCTGAATGGTCGCTGCTGTGCTACCTTGCGCTGTGCATATGGGCATTAGCGATTTCGTTCAGAAAGAGGCCATAATTCTCTTTGCTGCCATGCTACACTTATCAATATGGTCAGTATTCAGAAAGCAGTGTTATCAAAAATATTTGACATAATAACTTGACGCTCCCCAGCATACCCTTATCTACCAACCGGTCGAAGTTTACCGATCGGCCAAGCCCGGCGCATATGGCGGGTTGGTATCGCGCGCATTTATTACCCTGGCTGATTCTTGCCATATCCCTGTTTATCACCTATCTGGCGTGGAAAGACGCGCAGCACGACGCCGCGCAGGTACTGAAAACCAGATTCGATTACCAGGTGCACGAAATCGCCGGCGATATCGACAAGCGCATGAAGACCTACGAGCAGGTGATGCGCGGGGTGGATGGGTTGTTCGCCCATGCCGACACCGTCAGGCGCAAAGAATTCCGTGATTACATCGCCAGGCTACAGTTGAAAGAAAGTTACCCCGGTATCCAGAGCGTCCGTTTTGTGCCGATCGTGCGGCGGGCGGAAAAGGACCGGCATATCGCCGCCATCCGCAAGGAAGGCTTACCCGCATACACCATCTGGCCGGAGACGCAAAACGGCATTTACGCCCCCGTTGTTTATGCCGAGCCGGACGACGAGCGCAACCGGCAGGTATTCGGCTACGACATGCTCTCCGATCTCGAATATCCGCGGCCCGGCGATTCCGGCATCGGGCTACGCCACCTCGCCATGGAGCAGGCGCGCGATTCCGGCAACATCACCATCTCCGGCAAGATCCGGCTGGTGTTCGAAACCGACAAGGACAAGCAGGTCGGCTTCGTGATGTTCCTGCCCGTGTACCGGCACGATGCGCCGCATGGCACCGTCGCCGAGCGCCGCGCCAACATCATCGGCTGGATATGTTCGGTGTTCCGCGTGGGCGACTTAATGACCGGCATTCTCGGCGAGCGCACTGGCGAAATCGACATTGAAATCTACGATGGTGAGGAAGTGTCGGACAAGACGGTGATGTACGACGCCAACCCCCTCGTCCAGCACCAAAATCCCCGTTTCAGAAGCTTCAAGCGTACCAGTATCGCCGGGCATACCTGGACGATCGGCATCCATTCCCTGCCCGAATTCGATGCGCGGCTCAACAAGGAAAAACCCCGCACCGTTGCCGCCATCGGCATCGGCGCAAGCCTGTTTATTACGCTGTTCGTCTGGTTGCTGATATTTTCTCGAACACGCGCCCTGCAAGCCTCCCGGGTGATAAAACAGGAGCTGGTCGAGCGCCAGCAGGCAGAGCAGGCGTTGCGCGCAAGCGAGAAACGGTTCCGCTATATTTTCGATTATTCCAAGGTGGGCATGAACCTGATCGGCCCGGATTACAAGTACCTGAAGATCAACCGGGCATTCAGTGAAATGACCGGCTATTCAGAAAATGAATTGCTGGCGCACGATTTCAAGAAAATAACCCACCCGGACGATATTGAGATGAACTCGATGTGGGCAAATAAGCTGCTTGCGGGTGAAATTGAACACTTCAATATGCAGAAGAAATTTATCCGCAAGAATGGCAGCATATTGCACGGGGATCTGACCGTCTCCGCCATGCGCGACGAAAACGGGAAGCTCATGTATGGCATAGCCATTATTCAGGATATCACCGAGCGCGTTGAGGCCCAGAAAAAACTGCTCATGCTTTCCCGCGCCGTGGAAAACAGCCCGGCCACCGTGGTCATCACCGATCCGAACGGCACAATCGAGTATGTCAACAAAAAATTCACCGCAATCACCGGATATTCCTTCGAGGAAGCCATCGGGCAGAACCCGAGAATGCTCAATTCCGGCAAGCAGAGCGCGGATTTCTATGCGCAGCTCTGGAAAACCATATTGGCCGGCAATGAATGGCATGGCGAGATGTGCAACCGGAGAAAGAGCGGCGAACTGTACTTTGAGCAGGTATCCATTTCTCCCGTCATGGACGAGCAGGGCACGATCAATAATTTTGTGGCTGTCAAGGAAGACATTACCGACAAGAAGAAAACCGAAGAAACGATCTGGAGACAGGCGAACTTCGACACATTGACCGGCCTGCCAAACCGGCGCATGTTCCGCGAGCGGCTGGAACAGGAAATCAGAAAATCCAACCGCAGTAGCATTCCGATAGCGCTGATGTTCATCGACCTCGACCATTTCAAGGAAATCAACGATTCCCTGGGGCATGACATTGGCGACATCCTGCTGATCGAAGCATCGCGCCGCATCGCCGATTGTGTGCGCGCGACCGATATCGTGGCCCGGCTGGGCGGCGACGAATTCACCGTGCTGCTGGTAGAGGTTGAAGATGTCGCCAGCGTAGAGCGGATCGCACAGTCTATCATCGAGAAACTCGCCGCTTCTTTCCAGTTGAAAGAGGAGGTGGCTTACGTGTCGGCCAGCATCGGCATCACGTTGTACCCGAACGATGCCGATACCATAGAGGGGCTGTTCAAGAACGCCGACCAGGCGATGTATGTCGCCAAGGAACAAGGGCGCAACCGCCACAGCTATTTTACCCATGCCCTGCAGGAGGCTGCACAAATCCGGCTGCGCTTGATCAACGACTTGCGCGGCGCGTTGGCTGCAGACCAGTTCATGGTTTATTTCCAGCCCATCGTCGAGCTGGCTACCGGACGCATCGACAAGATGGAGGCATTGATTCGCTGGAATCATCCTGAACGCGGGCTGGTCAGTCCCGCCCAATTCATCCCGCTGGCAGAGGAAACCGGACTCATCCTGGAAATCGGCGACTGGGTGTTCTATGAATCAATGCGCTGGGTCAAGCGCTGGAGAACGCTGTACAACCCCGTGCTTCAGGTCAGCGTGAACAAGTCGCCGATACAATTCTACAAGGATGGCGACGAACATGCGGTATGGCTGGCGCACTTGCGGGATATCGACCTATCCGGGCAAGGCCTGGTCATCGAAATTACCGAGGGGTTACTGCTGGATTCGAACAAGTCGATTAACGGCGCGTTGCTGACCCTGCGCAACTCCGACATCCAGGTATCCATCGATGATTTCGGCACCGGCTATTCGTCGCTGTCCTACCTCAAGAAATTTGATATCGACTATTTGAAGATCGACCAATCATTCGTGCGCCATCTTGAGACGGACCATAACGACCTGGTGTTGTGCGAAGCCATCATTGTGATGGCGCACAAGCTCGGCATAAAAGTGATCGCCGAAGGGGTGGAAACGAAGCGCCAGCGCGATATGCTGGGTATTGCCGGGTGCGATTATGCGCAAGGATATTTGTATTCAAAACCTATACCGGCGGAGGAATTCGAGGAGTTGCTGAAACGGGGCTTACCTGCATAGAATGTCCGGCTTCCTAAACCGGATGCCTTAACTAAATGTAGGACTCTGCCCGACCGCTTCGCCCTTCGATACCTCAGGAGGTTCAGGGCAGGCATGGTGGGCAGAGTCCACCTTACGGTTACTCAAATTTTTGGGGTGCAGGGAATTACAGTATAATTTTTTCGGCTAATATCGTTTAAATATCAAAGGAGCTCATCATGGAAAGCAATAAATTTCGTCTGGTTACGCGTAGCGATTTCGATGGTTTGGTATGCGCCGTGTTGCTCAAGCACCTCGATATGATCGACGAGATCAAGTTCGTCCACCCCAAGGATATGCAGGACGGCAAGATCGAGATCGGTCCGCGCGACATTACCACCAACCTGCCATATGTCGCCGGCGCGCATCTGGTGCTCGACCACCATTCTTCCGAAATCATACGCAACACCGGTGAGCGCACCAATCACATCATCCATGCTGATGCGCCCTCCGCCGCGCGCGTGGTATTCGTTCACTTTGGCGGATACAAGGTGTTTCCGCGCGAATGGGACGATATGATGGCCGCGGTGGACAAGGCCGATGCCGCCCAATTCTCACGCGAGGAAATTCTTCACCCCAGCGGCTGGGTGCTGCTCAATTACCTGATGGATTCGCGTACCGGTTTGGGGCGATTCCGCGATTTTCGCATTTCCAATTATGATTTGATGATGGAGTTGATCGATTATTGCCGGAAGCACAGCATCGAGCAGATCATGCAACTGCCCGATGTGAAAGAGCGGTCTGATCTGTATTTCGAGCACGAGGAGAAATTCAAGGCGCAACTGAAAGCATGTTCGACGGTGCATAAAAATCTGGTGGTGCTCGACCTGCGCAACGAGCAGACCATATACGCCGGTAACCGTTTCATGATCTACGCGCTATTCCCGGAAACCAATATCTCCATCCATGTGCTGTGGGGGGTAAAACACCAGAATACAGTGTTCGCCACCGGGAAGTCCATCGTCAACCGCACTTCAAAAACCAATATTGGCGAATTGATGCTGCAATATGGCGGTGGCGGTCACGCGAATGCCGGTACTTGCCAGATTGATAAGGAAAAAGCGGGGGAGGTGCTTCTGGAGTTGGTAGCCAAAATCAACGCGGACGGCTGAACCTAGAAAAAGCAGTTGTCCGCAGATTACGCAGATTTTCGCCGATTAAACAACAGGCGGATTCAACTCTGAAGCGCAACTTTTGTAAGGCATGGATTCAGATTTCGAAGTGCAACCCAAAATGGTGGCTTGAGGTGGTGCGGGATAGGGTGCGTTTTAGTGTGCCATTTTTTAAAATTTGCCGCTATGTAATTTCCAGATGGTGGCTCGTCAGACGCGTGTTCAGGTAGCCGCGGTCTGATACCATTTCAAATTCAGTAAAAGCAATGCCAACCCTAAAGAGTAGATCATCTGAATCGTGGACAGTGTAGCGTATCATACCGTGGACTGTCAGAATGGTCGGTGGGTAAGGGCCGGTTATTGAGGGTATGTAAATGCGTAGCGTTACTTTGATGTCTGTTTTAAGGTTGCGCCCAAGCAGGATTGATGCCCCATGCAGGGAAATATCATTAAGTCTCCCGTCATGCAAGTCTTCGCCTTCGACGGAGACATCGACTTTCCACGTGACCCTGTAGCGAGTTTCCTTGCGGTGTTCCCTGCCGTCTTGCGGCGGCAAGGATTGAATAGGCGATACATCGTCGATAGTGCTAAACACACCGAGCGGGTCGTTATCATCATTGGTCATCGTGTCCTTCCTGCAAGCGGCAGTTTTCCAACGGATACATTAACCCATCCCCTGAAGGGGATGGGGGCAAACGTATCCCCGCAGCAAGACTGCGGGTAATCACAAGTTAACCGCACGCCCCTATCGTCCCGCAACTGGTGCAGAACTCGCAACCGTCTTTCTTGATCAGCGTGGCGTTGCCGCATTCCTTGCACACCTTGCCGGTCATCGGTTTTATCCCGGATGACTTGTTTTGCGTCGTGGGGACTTCCAGTACGCCCATTTGCTGTACCGGATAGCCATGCTCGTCGAGGATGCCGAGCATGGCGTAGCGGTGAATAATCAGCTTCGCGACATAGGAAACCGTCGAGGGGTAGCTTTCCATTTTTTCTCCGCCCGGCACGCGCGCCATGAAGTCGCCCAGCGGCTCGCCGAAATTGAGCAGCTTGCGCAGCTTCATGCCGATCCAGGCAGGGTCGATGACGCGCATGTCGAGGCTCAATACCTTGCACAGGCCGTCGAGGGCGCGCGGATAAACGCCGGACAGCCACATCGAATAGGGGCGGCGTTGCCCATCCGGCAGCACCAGCTCCTTCAAGCCCAGCACGAAATCATCGCCGGTGCCGGCGTTGGAAATATCCACCGTCCAGCTCATCGTGCCATCGGTGCCGGTCTTCGGTTCTTTTTTGGCGAACAATGCGTCCATCATCGGCGTGGTGACGCCTTCTATTACTTCCAACGCGCCCAATTGTTCGATGCGGAATTTCAGCAAATATGCGAACGCCGCCACTAGGCTGGGCATACGCTTCACTTCGCCGTCAGGCGGCATCGGCATGTCGAAGGCATCATCCCCGGCAGTCTTCATCAGCATTTCCAGCTTCATGCGCAACCATACCGGGTCGCGTGCGCGCATGTCCATCGACAGTGATTTCGCCAGCGCGCCCAAGCCGCGCGGCTGTTCGGAGCCGTTTACCCAGACTTCGAACGGGTGGTTGACTCCATTCTCGGTGTGGGAAACAAAGGTCACGAAACTGCCGAGCGGGTGCTTGACTACCTGCGATGCCCAGCCCGCGCTACCGCCCGGCAATTTCGGGCGGCCCGGCCAGCGCAATGAGGCGAGAGACGGTTTCGGCGCGGCTTCCAGCACGATGCGCCGATCCTGGTCGAACAGCAGATCCTGCGGCTGCTCTTCCGTTTTTGCCGGAGTGACGGACAGCACGGAACCCAGCACACTGTTGGGACGATAGGTTGCCAGCCCCTTCAGTCCGGCCTTCCACGCTTCCGTGTAGAGCTCCTTGAAATCCTCGTAAGGATAGTCGGCCGGCACGTTGACCGTCTTGCTGATTGCCGTGTCGATGAACGGCGCGACGGCGGCCACCATGTTCATATGGTCGATGGCCGAAATTTCCAGCGCGGTCACGAATGCGGGCGGCAGGTTATCTACATCGCCGCCCATTTTCCGATATACGCGCCAGGCATGGTCTTCCACCTGGTAATCCTTGGTGCTGCCATCCATCATCCGTTTCTTGCGGGTATAGAACCAGGAGAACGGCGGCTCGATGCCGTTGGAGGCGTTATCGGCAAACGCCAGTGAGATTGTTCCGGTAGGTGCGATCGACAACAGGTGGCTGTTGCGGAGGCCATGCTTGCGTATCTTGTCCTTGATCTTTTCCGGCAGGCGCGAGGCAAAGCGCGGCGCGGCGAGGTACTGCTCTGCATCCAGCAACGGAAAGGCGCCGCGTTCGATGGACAAATCAACCGAGGCGAGATAAGCCTCATCGCGCATGACGCGCGTCAGCTCGGCGGCGAATATCCGCGCTTTTTCGGTGTTATAGGGCAGGCCCAGCATCACCAGCGCATCGCCCAGCCCGGTATAGCCCAGCCCGATGCGCCGCTTATTCTGCGCTTCCTGATGTTGTTCGGGCAGCGGCCAGGAGGTGACATCCAGCACGTTGTCCAGCATGCGCACGCCGACATGCACCAGTTGCTTGAATTGTTCATGATTGAATGCCGCCTGGGGAGTGAATGGATTGTCCACCATGCGGGTCAGGTTGATCGAACTCAGGCAGCAGCAGCCATAAGCCGGCAACGGTTGCTCGGCGCAGGGATTGGTCGCTTCGATCACTTCGATATAGCCGAGGTTGTTGTCGCGGTTCATCAGGTCGATGAACAATACGCCCGGTTCGGCATGGTCGTAGGTGCTTTCCATGATCTGCTTCCACAGCTCGGCGGCAGGCACTTTACGGTATACCCAATTGCCGTCGGTGCGTTTCGTGGCACCTTGTTCCTTGAACAGGGCAGACGGCTCCGCCACATGCACCAGTTCGAAGTCTTCGTTGTTTGCCACGGCGTGCATCAAGGCATCCGTGACACCGACGGAAATGTTGAAATTGCGCAGGTCGCCCTTGTCCTTGGCGTGGATGAATTTTTCGATGTCGGGATGGTCGCAGCGCAGCACGCCCATTTGCGCACCGCGCCGCGCACCGGCCGATTCGACGGTTTCGCAGGAGCGGTCAAATACGCGCATGTAAGAGATCGGGCCGCTGGCGCGGGAATTTGTGCCCTTGACCATCGCGCCCTCCGGGCGGATGGTCGAAAAATCATAACCGACACCGCCGCCGCGCCGCATGGTTTCTGCGGCTTGCTGCAAGGCGTCGTAAATGCCCGGTTTACCGTTGCTGATGCCGGAGATTGAGTCTCCCACAGGTTGCACAAAGCAGTTGATCAGGGTCGCCTGTATTTTCAATCCGGCAGCTGAATTGATGCGCCCGGCGGGCACCAGGCCATTTTCCTGCGCCAGAAAAAATGCCTCCTCCCATTCCGCGCGCTGTTCCGGTTTTTCGGCTTGCGCCAAGCCGCGTGCCACGCGGCGGCGCACATCCTCAATGGAGGTTTCACCGGGTTCCGCATATTTTTCCAGCAAAACTTCGGTGCTGATCTCTTGCGTCATTTTAATTGCTCCTTCGAAAGCTAATTTGTTTGATAATCAGTCGACTCGCAACCCGGTGTCGGTGCTCTTGGTTTTTCGGCCTTGGTTTGCTGGCAAGGCAAAGCGATAAAACGGTTAATCTTATCATGTTAAATTATCAACTTTAGCGTAGTCAAAGAAACAATATTTCTATTTTGACGGTTGACACGCGGTTCAATAAATGAGTCAAAAACGGGCTTTGCGATGAATGTGTGCCAAGGGTTTATGTGTGTGCCTGATCGGGCGGCTATCCGCTATTGACGTTGCCTAAGCACGAATGTTGATATGGGAGGGGCGACTGTGTGTCGGGTTATGTCGCACGGGGGAGGGTAGATGCAGCGGCGGGTGCTGCTGAAGGTATAAATGCGCGCCTTTTTGTTGCGGCTGGTTTCTGTTTAAGTGGGTATCTGCCGGAGCCGCATCCGCTAGTCCATCGGGCGGCGACGGTGGGCGAGATTGTCGCGCTGAAGGCTAACGTCGCCAGGTTTGAAACGGAGGTCAGCGGGTTGTGGGCGATGATGGAACGGTTGTGCAAGGAACTTGGCGTTTCAGCCTAATAGCCGCCATGCTTGATGCAGCTATTCTGTTTGGTTCCGGTTCGCCGGGTTTTATGATGAAAACAGGCTGCACGGCTGCACCTAACCCAAATACAATACGCCTGTTGCCGTAGCTTCAAGACATAAGGAACATCCCGAAATGATAGGTCGCTTGACAGGGATATTGCTGGAGAAGAATCCGCCGCAGATTTTGCTGGACGTGCAGGGCGTTGCTTACGAGCTGGATGTGCAGATGAGCACTTTTTACAATCTGCCGGTGTTGCATGAAAGGGCGGTGCTGCACACGCAGCTCATCGTGCGCGAGGATGCGTATTTGCTGTACGGTTTTTGAGCAATGAGGAGCGCATCGCGTTCCGCCTGTTGCTCAAGATCAGCGGGGTAGGCCCGAAACTGGTGTTGTCGGTGTTGTCCGGTTGAGCCTGAACGATCTGGCGGTGGCGGTGGTGAATAAGGAAGCAGGTCGCCTGACCAAGATTCCCGGCGTGGGCAAGAAAACCGCCGAGCGGTTGCTGCTGGAATTGCAGGGCAAATTTTCTGTGACCGGCGGAGGTTCGGCACAGGGTGCGGTTGCCGCATCATCTGGCAGCGATATCGTGAACGCCTTGCTGGGTCTTGATTACAGCGAGAAGGAGGCGGATTGGGCGGCCAGACAATTGTCCGAAAATGTCAATATTTCGGATGGCATCCGGCAGGCGCTCAAGGTGTTGTCGAAGGCGTGATTTGCAGTGAGCCGTTTGTCTGTAAAACTTATAGCTGGACACCTGCGGGAGCGGGGTAGGCATGTGACTAAGCGGACAGGTCGCTGGTTATCTCACACTTGTGGGAGATGTGAGCAAAAGGATGGGCTTCAACTTGCTGAACTTTGTGGCTGATTCTACTGTGTCATAAAACGCTGAAGGGCGCATTGCGGCGTTAAGATTTGGACTCAAAACGCTTATTTACGCCATGTAAGCTCCGCTTTCTCGTCCGATTTTGCCTTGCACTGCATCCCTTGATCGCTTTGTGACACAGTAGAGCTAATCAGGGCAATTTAATGATTGCTTCCGATTTCGCGAATGGATTTGCTGCCGCTTCCGGATTTGTCCGATAATCCGCAGCTTATCGACAACAGAGGATTTTAGAATATGAGCCACCCGGATTTCTATGATGCAGTTCCAAAAATCAGCCTGTATGACCCGCTGGCTGAATTTCTCGGCGCGACGGAAGGCGGGATTCTGCAATATGGTTATTTCGACGCAGTGCGGTTAGCCGGGCATTCCTGCCCGACGGTCGCCTCGGCCTATTGGGCTACCTGCAAGGCGCTGGCCGCCCTTTATCCGGGCGCAATGCCGGTGCGCGGCGATATCCGGGTGGAGTTCAACCAGGGCAGCGCGAGCGGAGTCACGGGCGTAATCGCGAATGTAGTGAGTATGCTGACTGGCGCCATGTCAGACAATGGCTTCAAGGGGATTGGCGGGCGCTTCGACAGACGCAAGCGGCTGTTGTTTGCGGTGGAGATGCCGGGGGAAATGCGCTTCACTAGGCTTGACACGAATCAAGCCGTATCCGTTGCGGCCTACTTGCAACTGGTACCCGCTTCGCCACAATTGCCCGAACTCATGTCAAGTTGCATGTCCGGTACGGCCACCGTGGAAGAGACTGCCGAATTCCGGCGGCTGTGGCAGGAGCGGGTGCGCAGTATCTTGATGGATTATCGCGACGATCCGGAAGTATTTGTTGTGATGCCCGGTTGAGGCCCTCATATGAAGAGAAGCGCAGCCCTGCAACCCCTGTCGCGTGAACACCACACTGCTCTTGCCCTGGCGAAGGCCTGCGAGCGGGCCGTGCAATCGCGCGATGATGGGAAGGTGAATAAAGCCTGTCAGCGCGCAATTCAGGTGTTCTCCGGTGAACTGGAGCCGCATTTTCAGTATGAGGAGCAGTCGTTGTTGCCGCTACTGCATAGCTCGGATGACAAGCTGCTTGAGCAGCGCACATGGGCGGATCACCAGCAGATGCGCGCGCTGCTCGATGGTTTACGGCAGAACAATATCGGCGCATTGGATAATTTCGGCAAGCTCTTGTCGGCCCATGTCCGGTTTGAGGAAAGAGAGCTTTTTCCGGTACTTGAAAGCTTGTTGCCAGAATTACCTGCATTTGGTTCAGGCATTCACTGATTCACTATATGAATGAGGATATAGCATTTTGAACGATCTAAAACCAGTGCCGAGAAGGATAATGTCATGAGCAAACAAATCCAGGAAGCCTACATCGTCGCCGCGACGCGCACACCGGTGGGCAAGGCGCCGCGCGGGATGTTCCGCAACATCCGTCCCGACGATCTGCTGACGCATGTGCTGAGGAGCGTGCTGGCGCAGGCGCCGTCGCTCGATGCGGCGGTCATCGGCGATGTGATCGTCGGTTGCGCGATGCCGGAGGCGGAGCAGGGGATCAACGTGGCGCGCATCGCGTTGCTGCTGGCCGGGTATCCGAACGTGGTGCCGGGGCTGACCGTCAACCGGTTCTGTTCTTCCGGCTTGCAGGCGGTGGCGCTGGCGGCAGATCGGATTCGATTGGGCGAGGCGGAGGTGATGGTGGCGGCGGGCATGGAGAGCATGAGCATGGTGCCGATGATGGGCAACAAGATCGCGTTCAACCCGGAAATTTTTGCGCGTGATGAAAATCTCGCCATCGCTTACGGCATGGGTATCACCGCCGAGAAGGTGGCGCAGCGCTGGAAGGTTTCGCGCGAGGCGCAGGATGAATTCGCCTACCAGAGTCACCAGCGCGCGTTGCGGGCGATGGCTGCGGGTGAATTTAACGACGAGATCACGCCGTACCGCATCGCCGAACATCAGCCGGATCTGGACGAGCGCGATGTGAAAATAAAAATCAATGAGGTGGCGCAGGACGAGGGGCCGCGCGCCGATACGTCGGTCGAGGCGCTGGCGAAGCTCAAGCCGGTGTTCGCGCAGAAAGGTTCGGTCACGGCGGGCAACAGTTCGCAGATGTCGGACGGTGCGGCAGCCGTGCTGCTGTGTTCCGAATCAGCGCTGAAGCGTTACAACCTCACACCCATCGGGAGATTTCTTGGTTTCAGCGTGGCGGGCGTACCGCCGGAGATCATGGGCATCGGGCCGAAAGAGGCGATCCCGCGCGTGTTGAGCCAAGTCGGTTTGAAACTGGACGACATGGGCTGGATCGAACTCAACGAGGCTTTCGCCGCGCAATCGCTGGCGGTGATCGGCGATGTCGGCCTCAATCCGTCTATAGTCAATCCGCTCGGCGGCGCGATTGCGCTTGGCCATCCGCTCGGCGCGACCGGCGCGATCCGCACCGCCACGCTGCTGCACGGCCTGCGCCGTCGCAAGCAGAAGTACGGCATGGTGACGATGTGCATCGGGACGGGCATGGGTGCGGCAGGCATCTTCGAGGCGCTATAAAATCTACTGCGCCTCGCCATGACTGCGTTGCTCAAAAACTCAAAATCCTCATGTACTGATTTGTACATTCCGGTTTTTCGCTTTCTCGCGCCTTGTCCTGACGACGCTCGCGACGGTTTTGGGGGTTATGGCTGATGGGCATGCTGGATGACTAATGGGGTGGAGCTTACTGACAAGCTGGATCGCGCCGCGTTGCAGCGTGCGCTGCAGGCACAGGGCGACGCGTGGTACGGGCTGCTGACGGAGCGTTGCCCGCATCTGTTTGCTGCTTATCCGGTGTTAATCACTGCTGCGCAGATGCGCCAGATGTGCGAGGTGATCGGGGCGGTGGAGCGGGTGGTGAAGTTGCCTGGGTGGGATGTTCATCCCCGGCAAGCCCCTCTCCTCAATTCTCTCCCGCAAGCGGGAGAGGAGGCAAACGTGAAAAGCAATTTTCAATCCCTTGGTGTGTTCTTCGGCTACGACTTTCATCTTAACGAGCAGGGTGCGCACCTGATCGAAATCAACAGCAACGCGGGTGGCGGATTTTTGAATGCGCTGCTGCTTGATAGCCAGCGCGATGCCGGTTTACCCGGCAAGGCGATCGCTGTCGAAAATCTCGAACAAGTCTTTCTCGATATGTTTCGCAACGAGTGGCGGTTGGTGCATGGCGATATGCCGCTCCGCAGCATTGCCATCGTGGATGAGCAGCCCGAGATGCAGTACCTGTATCCTGAGTTCCTGCTGACAAAAAATTTGTTCGAGCGCGCCGGAATTGCGGCGCATATCGTTGATCCGTCTGCTCTGAAAGCGCGCGATGGCGGCCTGGGCCTGTATCTTGAATCTTCTGGGAGTGAGCAGAAGATCGATTTGGTATACAACCGCCTGACCGATTTTTCGTTGCAGCGACATCCGGTATTGCGGCAGGCGTATCTGGATGGCAGTACGGTGCTGACGCCCGACCCGGCACACTACGCCCGCTATGCCGACAAGCGCAATCTGGCGCGGCTGACCGATGCGGACGGGCTGCGCGCGCTCGGCGTTGCCGAGACCGATATCGCCGTGTTGCAGGCGGGCATTCCGCACACTCGGCTGGTGGGGGCGGCAGATCAGGAACAATGGTGGGCGGAGCGCAAGCAATGGTTCTTCAAACCGAATGCTGGCTACGGCAGCAAGGGCGCGTACCGCGGCGAGAAGCTGACCAGGCGGGTGTTTGAGGAGATCATGCAGGGCGGTTATATCGCGCAAAAACTGGCCTCACCCGGCGAGCGCACAGTGTGCGTAAACGATGCCGAACCTGTCGCACTCAAGTACGATGTGCGCTGTTACGTTTACGACGGCCATGTGCAACTGGTCGCGGCGCGGCTCTATCAGGGACAGACCACCAACTTCCGCACACCGGGCGGCGGCTTTGCGCCGGTGCGTGTTGTAGAATAACGGCGAATGGTAATCCTGCAAAATAACAGCTTGTCCTGATGAACTAACTAGCCATCTGACTAAGCGCGATGAAACATGTGCTAAGTCATTGGTTAACGAAATACACGAAAAGCACGAAATGGTGGTAAGCAGGTATTTCGCTGCAACGCTCAGGCTTTCAAAATTTTCTAGGAGGCATCAGTGCAGGCCGTTACCTATAAACGAATGGCATAATTACTTCCGCATAACGATTTGTTTCGTGTCTTTCGTGGATAAATTGCAGTTATTGGTTTAATTAAAAAACAATTTTATGACCCTTTACGCTTTTCTTGCGATAGGCATCGGCGCGGCGCTTGGCGCGTGGCTGCGCTGGGGCTTCGGGTTGTGGTTCAATCCGGTACTGCCGGAATTGCCGCTTGGCACGCTCGCGGCTAACTTGGTCGGCGGCTATCTGATCGGGCTGGCGATCGCGTTCTTTCTTCAGCATCCGACACTGTCGCCGGAATGGCGGCTGTTCATCATCACCGGTTTTCTCGGCGGATTGACCACTTTTTCCACTTTTTCGGCGGAAACTGTCACGCTGTTATTGCGTGGGCAATATGCGTGGGGAACGGGTATCATCATGGCACATCTCGGCGGCTCGCTGCTGATGACGGTGCTGGGTATCCAGACTTTCAAATGGCTTCACCAATAGGATACAACGATGGATCAGCTCATTTTCTATGTCAAGGAAAAACATCTTCATGCCGGTATGCCTTTATATGAGTGGCTGCTGGAAGAGGCCAGGACTCTCGGTGTTCTGGGTGGTTCGGCGTTTCGCGCCATCGCCGGGTTCGGGCGGCATGGCAGGTTGCGCGAGGAGATTTTTTTCGAGCTTGCCGGAGAGTTGTCGGTGAAGGTCGAGTTTATTCTGGACGACAATCTCGCCGAACAGGTCATTCAACGGGTGCGTACGCAGGGCTTGAATATCTTTTATGTGCGCTGCAAAGTCGAATCCGGAATTGTTTAAAGGAGGTTAGTTCCATGAATCAATCAACCTTGACGAGATTATTTGTAGTGGCAGGGCTGTTGCTGCCATCTTTTGCCTATGCGCATGTTGGTGCCGGAGAAGCCAGCGGTTTCATGCATGGTCTCGCGCATCCAATCGGCGGACTAGATCACATCTGTGCAATGCTGGCGGTCGGACTGTGGGCGACCCAGATGGGTGGGCGTTCATTGTGGGCAGTACCGCTTACCTTTGTCGGTGTGATGGCGTTGGGTGGAGCGTTGGGAACGCCGGGCATCGGCCTGCCGTTCGTTGAACAGGGTATCGTGCTGTCGGTGCTGCTGCTGGGCGTGTTGATCGCCGCGTCGGTGCGTCTGCCGCTGTGGTTGAGCAGCGGCATGGTCGGAACATTCGCACTATGGCATGGATATGCGCATGGCGCAGAGATGCCGGAGCTGGCATCCGGGATCGGATATACGCTGGGCTTTATGCTGGCAACCGCGCTGCTGCATGCCGCCGGTATTGCGTTCGGTCTGGGTATGCAGCGCATATCGCGTGAGCGGCTGGTTCAAGCGGCAGGCGCGGGTATCGCGCTGTGCGGGGTGTATCTGGCGGCGTAGCCGGTTAACGGAAGCGCTGATGATCCAGGTGTTTTCATGAAGCAGGACAGCAATGCTAAAACTCTGGAGTGGTTGAAAACCAATCCGTCTTTTGATGAGCTTTGTGCCAGATATCCTGAAGACTGGGCAACAGTGCAGCAGGATATTTCCGCCATTATCGGGCGCGGCGTGGCGGAAGAATTGAAGGAATATCTGGAGCGCCTGTCCGCGCCTGTGGCACCGCTTAAACCTCTCCATGCAAAGCAGCAAGGCGGCAAATCGGCAGAAGCCGCGCTGTCGCAATTTGTCCGCAGCCGGATGGCCCATGAGGCCGTCAAAAAACTTTGCCTGTCCACATTGGCCGCAGACACCGGAGTAACCAAAGGCAAGCTCCGCTTCAACCTGTTCAACGGTTATGTCGCCCAGAAGTTGCTCTTTTCCAGCGGGTTGAAGCGCAAACCGGTTTCTTCGTCATGGTTTCGCCTGCTCTGGCCGCTGGTCTGGCAGAAGAAGCGGCTCATGCCGCTGGTGCAGCCGAAGGGGATCTATTGTTTTTATTCGCGCGAACTGATCGAAGCGCTGGCCGAAATGATCGCTTCCCGAAACTGCATCGAGATCGGCGCGGGAGATGGCACTCTGGCGCGCTTCCTGAAGGATCGGGGCGTCAAGATAACCGCAACGGACAACTATAGCTGGAAGAATGCCGTGGAATATCCCGAGGGGGTCATCAAACTCGATGCGCGTGAGGCTCTTGGCAGCTATGCTCCAGAGGTGGTTATCTGCTCGTGGCCGCCGTCCCAGAACGATTTTGAACGCCAGGTATTCAATACTCCCAGCGTACAGCTATACATCGTCATCGGCAGCCGTCACCAATTTGCCTTCGGCAACTGGAATGATTACAGGAAGCAAGCGCTTTTCGACATCGAAGAAGATAAAAAACTGGGCGCGCTGGTATTGCCACCGGAACTGGAGTCTGCCGTTTATGTGTTTCGGAGAAAACCTGATGCCAGAATGCGTTAAGAAAACTAATAATCCGCCTCGCATTTCATTTTTTCATCAATAGCGCAATATCAAGGGTGTATTCCATGCACCAATGGCAACGGTGCCTGGAATGCAACCTACGATTACTGTTGAAAGACAAATGGAATCACGCACTGCTTCCCATGACCAACAAGTGAATCGACTATAATTCACACCGCGTATAACTTCCCATATCAATCAAAATGAACTATGACGTTTTTAACGGCGATGCGGACGGCATTTGTGCGCTGCATCAATTGAGACTCGCTTTCCCCGCAGCAAATAACCTTGTCACCGGCACCAAGCGCGAAATCGATCTGCTCCAGCGCGTGGAGGTCGGCTCCGGCGACGAGGTAACAGTGCTCGATCTGGCCTTGAGTAATAACCGGGATGCCTTGCTGGCAATGCTCGGCAAGGGGGTGAAGGTTCAATATTTCGACCACCATGTTTCGGAGAATATTCCCGATCACCAGAACTTGACCGCAATGATCGACACCAGCCCGGATATTTGCACCAGCCTGCTGGTAAACCATTATCTGGGCGGAAAGTATCTGGTCTGGGCGGTCATCGGTGCGTTCGGCGATAATCTCCATGAGGCTGCTTGCGAGGCCGCCAAGCCACTTGGTCTCAAGCCACCACAACTTACTGCGCTACGCGAACTTGGCGAGTATCTTAACTACAACAGCTATGGCGAGTCCGTGGAAGACCTGAATTTCCACCCGGCGGAACTGTATCGCATCATGCATCAACAAAAAAATCCGTTCATTTTTATTCGCGAAGACGGCATTTTTGAAATACTGAAGAATGGATATAACGAAGATATGGCTCTCGCCCGCGCCATCCGCCCGGAATATGAAACCCCGGGTGGCGCGGTTTACATCCTTCCCGCTAAACCGTGGAGCCGCCGTGTGAGCGGCGCTTTCGGCAACACCCTCGCCAGTGCCTCACCCGACTGTGCACATGCCGTTTTGACGCAGCGCCGCGACGGCGCTTTCGTGGTCAGCGTGCGTGCACCTTTGTCCACCAATAGCGGTGCCGACACCCTGTGCTCCCGCTTCGCAACCGGAGGCGGCAGGAAAGGGGCGGCGGGAATCAACCTGCTCCCGGAAAATGAGCTGCCGCAGTTCATGCAGGCATTCGACGAAGCGTTTCCCGCCGCATCGTAACTACAGGCCGCATGTCACACAATGGCAGCTTGATAGCGAGTGTAGGGTGCATTCCATGCACCATGGTGCATGGAATGCACCCTACAAGTGCTACCGATTTTTCTTTGAAAATTGCTGTACATGCCCCCTGAAACTTCCGAGCTGGTGTTAACCGAACCCGGCGCCATCGGCCCTTGTCATGTCGGCCCCGATGCCTTGCTGGGCATCAAGCGTCAGCAGACCAACCCCACACGCTGGAACGGACAGCGCTGGCATCCATTCGCCGCCGCGTTGCGCGACGGCGGCATCGAACTGCGCGAAAACATTGCCGCGTGCGGCACCTTTGCCACCGATGCGGGTGGCACGGCTTATGGCCTGCCGCATGGCGTGGTGATCGCGCGCAGTGCCGCGCAAGTTTCTGCGTTGCTCAAGGCGGCGCAACAATTCCGCGTACCGGTCACGGTGCGCGGCGGCGGTCTGACCACCGAGGGCGAGTCGGTTGCATTCGGTGGCGTGCTGCTGGATATGACCGGGATGAGCCGGGTGTTGCACGTCGATACCGAGGCGCTGACGGTGCGCACCGAGGGCGGAATTTTCTGGCACAGCCTGGCCGAGGAGTTGCGCCGCTATGGTATGGACTATCTTTCCGCGCCGCTCAACCTGACTTCTTCGGTCGGCGGCACGCTGGGTGTCGGCGGCATCGATGTCAATTCGCCGCGCCTCGGTTGCAGTGCTGATCAGGCATTGGCGTTGCAGGTGGTCACGCCGCGTGGCGACATCGTCGAATGTTCCGATACGCAGAATGCCGAATTGTTTCAGCGCGTAGTTCTGGGCTACGGACAGTTTGGTGTGATCACCGAGGCCACGCTCAAAATACGCCGCTATACGCCGCTACGCATGCATTATTTTTATTACGACTCGTTGCGTACCGCAGTTGAGGATATGCAATTGTTGAACCGCAACGATGCCAGCGATTATTCGGGTATTCTGACCATCATGGATTGCGCGGTGAACCTGCTGGTGGCCTTCGATTCGGATGAGCGTGAAACGGCATTCCGCGCGAACTGGCAATCGAAACTGCGCGGCCACGGCGAGCCCGGCTTTGCGCTGTGCATGCTGCGGCGCTATGCGCTACGTCCGTGGAAGCTGCCTGAAGCGTGGTATTTGTTGCAGCGCAAGCGCGAGCTGTTCCCCGAGTTTCGCCGCTCCGAATACATGCACGATGGCCTGATGTACGACCGCACCGTGGTGTTTTCGCGCGCGGTGTGGAAGTTCTGGGGCAGCAAGCAGATGGTCATTCCCGATCTCGCCACTTCGGCGGAAAAATTTGCCGAGGCGGTGGAACGCGGCAACGCGGTATGCCGCAAATATTTTCCGCATTACACGCTGTACTGTGTCGGCATCAGGCTGCGCCCGGAGCACAAGCCGCATTACGAAATGTCCTGCATCCCGCCCGATGCCGAAGGATGGGCCTACGGCTGCGAATTCGAGCCGATGATGGATGACCGGGTGTACAGCCGCGATTACCTGCAATCGTTCAAGAACGCGATCTACGACATCGGCGTCGAGCTGGGCGGCAGCTATTACCGCTTCGGCGGCATGATGAAAGGCTATATCCGGCGCGTGTTCGGCGATGAGGTGGTGGATCGCCACCTGGCGATGAAACGCGAGGCCGACCCGGCGATGATCCTGAATAGGGATGTGATTTTTTGATGGGCGAGTTTGATAAGTTGTAGAAGGTTGGGCACGCTACGCTTTGCCCAATCTACGCCTAGTCTATTTTTAGAGGTTTCTTAATGTTCGATTTTGTTATAAATACACCTGCTGCGCACAAAAGCTACAGCGATTGCAGCGGGTGCGGCCTGTGCACACTGGTGTGCCCGGTGTGGCGGCGCAAGCGCGACCTGCAACACAGCCCGCTTGGATGGGCAAAGGCGCTGCAACACGGTGCTGCGCCAGGCGATCTGGTCGATGCGCTGTGGAATTGCACCCTGTGTCGTGCGTGCGACCCGGTATGCCCGGAGCGGATAGATGTCAGCGGTATGATACTGAAGCTGCGCGCGCAACTGGTGCATCCGCAAACGGCAGTGTTACAAGGGCGCATGGCGGCGCAGGCGAGGCGTCCCGCTCCTGCATGTCAGGAAAAGACCGCGTTGCTAGCGGGCGAAGCGTTGCGTGCGCACCCCGCCCTGCTGAGTCGCATTACGGCGCTGCTTGATAAAGCGGGTGTGCTTGTCGTGGCGCATGATGACGGCGCCGACATTTCACTGGCGTTGGAAGCTGGCGTGACCGTTTCCCCAGAGAGACTGGCCGCATTGATCGAACCGTTGCGGCGCGCGGATAAGGTCATTGTTGCCGATGGTTTGCTGCTGCCCTATCTGGCGCAGTGGTTGCCCGCCGCCAGGATATTCAGCCTGGGCGAAACATTAAGCTCGCTAGAAATAATTCGCCGCAACCTGCGCGTCACCGACCTGTATGTGATCGAACCGCGCGCCTATCATGCCGACTACGTGCGGCTGATCAAATACTATGATCGCTTGCGCAAGGAACGCGGCTGCGACTTCAACCTCGACTTGCAGCGCATCGCCATTCCCGCCACCGTGCGCGGGCTGCCGCAGCGGCTGGGGTTGATGGTGCCGGATGATGATGCGCAAGCGAGCTGGGTGCTGCATGGCCGCAGCATTACCCGCATCGTAGTCGAGAGCTTGGAAGATCGCGCGGCCTTTGAAAAGGTCAGCAATGTTCCTGTGGTGCATCTGGCGGAGTTGGCAGATAGCTTACGTAGGTAGGGTTAGCGCAGCCCGCTGGATGGCTCGAACATCCGGCGCATTACGCCTTGCGGCTAATGTGCCCTACGCGGAATCGGATATCAGACAAGTCGCTCCATGATCGCGAAACTCATCAAGAATGTTTGACTGTTGAAGGTGAATGATCCGGCTAAGCGGCGAGGGCAGGGCGGTTGCCCGGCGAATTTCATGAGAGATAATGTAAAGTGGCAAGAACGCCATATTATTTCGCAGAGGCTTGTCGCATGAACATCGCCTAAAACTCCGCCTGCGCGAACTGTGGTTTCGATAGTGCAGGATTTTGCGCGAAGTAGCGTTTTGTGCCATTCAGGATCGCATTGGCTATTTTCATCTGGTAGTCCTCGTCGTTCAGGCGGCGCTCTTCGCTGGGGTTGCTGATGAAGGCGGTCTCGACCAGGATCGACGGGATATCCGGCGATTTCAGCACGGCGAATCCGGCTTGTTCGACCTGGCCGCGATGCAGGTCGTTGATGTCGCCCAGTTCATGCAGCACATGCTTGGCCAGTTTCATGCTGTCGTTAATGGTGGCGGTCTGCGACAGGTCGAGCAGGGTACGCGCTAGGTATGGGTCTTTTACCGCGATATTCACGCCGCCGATCAGGTCTGCCTCATTTTCCTTTTTCGCCAGCCAGCGCGCCGCAGCGCTGGTTGCGCCGTGTTCGGAAAGCGCGAATACCGATGAGCCGCGCGCGTCCGGTTTGATGAAGGCATCGGCGTGGATGGAGACGAACAAGTCCGCGTTCACCTTGCGCGCCTTGGTGACGCGTCCGATGAGCGGGATGAAGTAATCGCCATCGCGGATCAGTACGCCGCGCATGTTTGGCGTGTCATCCACCAATGCTTTTACCTTGCGCGCGATTGCCAGCGTGACGTTTTTTTCGTGGGAACCGTTTCTGCCGCGCGCGCCGGGGTCTTCGCCGCCGTGCCCGGCATCGATTGCGACGATCAGTGTGCGGGCGCGCAGCTCGGGTATGTTTTTGGGCTGCGCGGCGGGTAGCTGGGTGTCGATTTTGCCGATGCCCTGCTTTGCGGTCGGTTCGGGTTTTTCTTCAGCGGGATGTTCTTTTGCGGCGGACGGTTCTGCCGCAATCTGGCTGGTTACGGTGGGCGTGTTGGTGGCTTCGGGAATGGTTGCTTTGGGTTTTTCGAGCAAAGCCATCAGCGGGTCAAGCGGTCGGGCGGGATACACGTCCAGCACCAGACGATAGCCGTATTCGCCGACCGGTTTTAGGATGAACAACTGCGGCTTGACCTCGCTCTTCAAGTCGAGCACGAGGCGCACCACGCCGGGCTTGAAACGCCCGACGCGCACACTGGCGATGTAGGGGTCGTCGCTGCCAACCAGTTTGGTCAGTTCGTTGAGCGTGCTGCCGAGTTCAACATCCTCCAGATCGATGACCAGACGCTCCGGCTTGCTCACGGTGAACATGTTGTGGCGGATAGCCTGTTTGGATTCGAGCGTCAGGCGCGTGTAATCTTGCGCCGGCCAGACGCGCGCCGAGCCGACGGCAATGGCGGCATGCGCCCCGGATGCCAAAAATAGGGGCAGCCAGCTAAAAATCAAAAGTGTCGTGAGCTTTACAACTGCTTTAAGCATTGCTTGCCTATTTCCGTATTGGCATGGATTTCCGTGTTGCGGCCTTGCTCCAGAATTTCAAACGCAATCTCCATATCGGCATGGGGGATCAATCCTTGAGCGTTTTCCGGCCATTCGATGAAAAAAATATTTTGCCCGTCGAACTCATCGCGGAAGCCGGCCGCTTCCCATTCATCCTCGTCGCGCAGGCGATACAGGTCGAAGTGACGCAAGTCTAATCCGGCGGCATGGTATGGCTCAACCAGTGTGTAGGTTGGACTTTTCACGCGCCCGCCATAGCCCAGCGCATTCAGCATGCCGCGTACTAGCGTGGTCTTGCCCGCTCCCAGATCGCCGCGCAGATAGATCACCATGCCGGGTTTTAGCCGTGCGGCGAGGCGTTGCGCCAGGGCGATGGTCGCGTTTTCATCGGCGAGGTGTAATGAGAGATTCGCGCAGCGGTCGTTAGTTTCCTCTCCCGAGGATTCAAGGTTGCCTTTCTCGTTTGTCCTTTCTCCCGCTTGCGGGATAACCAGCGACTTGGCTGCGGTCGTTTGCAGCCTAGTCGAATGGCTAGTTGTCTCATCCAGAGAGTTAGAGAGAGGGGTTCTTTGCGGGGGATAACCAGCGACTTGCCCGCTTGCGGGCTTAGTCGAATGGCTAGTAGTCCCATCAGGGTTAGGGAGGGGGGCGGGCTTGGCGAGTACCATCATCAAAGTGGCATCTTTACTCTGCCCGCAGGGTGATTCGGCTATCATCACGGCTATGCAAAATGAAAATCCTCATCAGGTGAATTATGCCGCGTTTGCCATACGGATACGCGCATGGGCGCATGAGCTTGGCTTTCAGGCCGTGGGTATCAGCGACACCGATCTTTCAGCGGCGGAGAGCGACCTGCTGGAATGGCTCGCGCTCGGCCTGCACGGCGAGATGGATTATATGGCAAAACACGGCACCAAACGCAGCCGTCCGGCGGAGTTGCTACCCGGCACGTTGCGGGTGATTTCGCTGCGCATGAACTGCACGCCGCCCGGCGCGCGCGACAGTTGGCAGGTATTGGCGGACGGTGAGCACGCCTTCATTTCACGCTATGCGCTGGGGCGCGATTACCACAAGGTGATGCGTAACCGCCTGGCAAAACTGGCCGATAAAATTCGCACCGAAATTGCCGGATTTGACGGCCCCAATTTTGAAGGAAGAGTCTTTACCGACAGCGCGCCGGTGCTGGAGGTGGCGTTGGCGCGCAAGGCCGGTTTGGGTTGGCGCGGCAAACACACCCTGCTGTTGTCGCGCGAGCATGGCTCGCGGTTTTTTCTCGGCGAGATTTATGTGAACCTGCCGTTGCCGGTGGATGAACCACAGCAGGAACATTGCGGAACCTGCACGCGCTGTATCGATATTTGCCCGACCCAAGCCATCATCGCGCCGTATCGCGTCGATGCACGCCGTTGCATCTCCTATCTGACCATCGAACTCAGGGGCAGTATTCCCGTCGAGTTGCGCCCGCTGATCGGCAACCGCATCTACGGTTGCGACGATTGCCAGTTGGCATGCCCGTGGAACGGTTTCGCGCAGCCCAGCGTCGAGCCGGATTTTGCGGTGCGCCACGGCTTGGACGATGTCGGGTTGATTGAATTGTTTGCTTGGGACGAGGCAGAATTTAACAGCAAGCTGGCAGGCACGGCGATCTATCGTATCGGCCACGAACAATGGCTGCGCAACATCGCCGTGGCTCTGGGCAATGCGCCGAAAAGTGCCGCCGTGATTGATGCGTTGGAATCGCGTATGGAGCATCCTTCGGGGATGGTGCGGGAGCATGCGGCTTGGGCCTTGGCGCAGCATACTGATTAACTAGCATCTGGTTAATTAAAAATTCCGTTCGCCCTGAGCTTGTCGAAGGGTTCAGTAAATAAACCGCTCCCGCAACTCCTCCAGATTTAATTCGCACAGAATCTGCTCCAGCCTTTGCTGTGCATTCTTTCGCGGCGTATCCGTGCGGCGGGCGATGATGAGCTCATTCTTCATCGAGTGTTCCCAGCCGACCAGTTCCGTTACCGTGACCTGATAGCCGTGCGTTTCCAATAGCAAGCAGCGTAGTACATTGGTGAGGTGGCTGCCGAATTCGCGGGTGTGGATCGGATGGCGCCAGATTTCTGAAAGCGGTGTTTTGCCGAATGACTGGTTCTTGTGCTTGTTCAATATGGCCGCAACCTCGGCCTGGCAGCAAGGCGCCAGCACAATAAATTTTGCCTGCTTGTGCAGCGCGAATTTGATCGCGTCGTCGGTGGCGGTGTTGCAGGCGTGCAGTGCGGTGACGACATCGACTCGTTCGGGCAGTTGCGGAGAGTGGATGGATTCTTCCACCGAAAAGTTCAAGAACGACATGCGTGCAAAGCCCAGCCTTTCGGCCAGTTCGCGGGATTTGCCGACTAGCGTTTCTCGGGCCTCTATGCCGTAAATATGGCCGACCTCGCGTGCCTTCAGGAATAGGTCGTAGAGGATGAAGCCCAGATAGGATTTGCCCGCGCCGTGATCCACCAGCGTCAGGTCTTGTCTGGCAGCGAGTACCTCATCCAGCAACGGTTCGATGAAATGATACAAATGATAGACCTGTTTCAGTTTGCGTCGGCTGTCCTGGTTGAGCTTGCCGTCGCGTGTCAGGATATGCAGCTCCTTGAGCAGTTCGACAGACTGGCCGGGTTTGATTTCTGAGATGTTGATTTCGGGGGTGGAATTCATGGTGTAGTTGCGTGCTATCCAAATTTTAATTTCATCACTAATACCAAGCCCGCCAACAGCAGCGTAATGCAGTTCGCAATGATGATCGGCCATGATTCCAGCAGGACGCCATAGACCAGCCACAACGCAACACCGAGCGTAAACAGCGCGTACATGCCCAGCGAAATGTCTGCGGTATGGCGGGTGTGCCACACTTTCCAGGCCTGCGGGATAAAGGCGGTTGTGGTAAGCGTTGCAGCAGCGCTGCCTATCCAGTCGATAGTATTCACGGGGGGTGTTTTCAGTGTTTTTGTCAATCGGCCAAAGGTGGCGTATATTTGGCAGCGGATAATAACGTGTTTCATTCGTGGCGGGTTGTGCAGGCTATTGATCCGATAATATTTCAATATTGGCTGGCATTAAGCAAAATTACTTATGAAGTGGAGGATGGCATGAAGAAGCGACTGGCAATGGCTGTATTTTTCGGGCTGGCAGTGAGCATTAGCGCGTTTGCGGAGGAGGAAAAAGCGCCAGACTGGAACGCGGAAACGTTGTCGGGCAATTGGGGCGGGTCTCGCTCCAGCCTTTACGATAAGGGTGTCACGGTGGAATTGACCCATAAGAGCGACATGCTGGCGAATACTTCGGGTGGCGTTAGCCGAGGTTCGGTCTGGTTGGCGAACAGCGAAATTGCGCTCAACATGGATCTGGGTAAACTGGCCGGTTGGGATGCCACTACCGCCTTCGTCCAGTATCACGTTCAGCACGGCAACAAGTCCATCAATAATTATGTCGGCAGCTTTGCCGGGGTGGACAACATCGAGACGGGCACCAGCACCGGGCAGTTCTATCAGGCATGGCTGCAAAAGAATTCAGCCGACGACAGTCTGTCGGTGTTGGCCGGACTATATGCGATCGACTCCGAGTTTTATGTTACTGACACTTCCGGGTTGTTCCTCCAGCCCCCCTATGGCATGTCGGCAGAAATGGCACCAACCGGGCAAAATGGCCCGCCGGTATTCCCGATGGGCGCATTGGCGTTGCGCGTGAAATACGCCTCATCCGGCTATTACGTGCAAGGTGCCCTGACCGACGGCGTACCGGGTAATCTCAATAATTCGCAGGGTACACATATCCGGCTGGACAACGGCGACGGCACGCTCGCGGTCGTCGAGCTTGGTTATAACACATCAGAGGAGGGGAAGTCTTTCAACAAGACTGCGGTTGGTTTGTGGCGCTATTCGGCGCGCACTGACGATCTGGTGGATGTGGATATACTCGGCAATCTGGTGCGTCGCCGTGATCAGGGATTCTACGTCTTAGCGGAACGCACCCTGCGTGCCGAGCAAAATAATCCTGCGCAGGGTTTGTCCGGCTTTGTTCGTTTCGGTACGGCCAGCAAAGATATTGATCGTGGATTGGCGGATAGCGCACCAACGGTGGATTGGTCTGGAAGCTTGGGTTTGCACTATCAGGGGTTGTTTGACGGGCGCGATGACGATACGGCAGGTATTGCCGTGACTACCAGTCATGCCAGCAGCAAGTATCGCGACGCTCAACTTGCGTTGGGAAATGTCTTCGAATCATCCGAGACGGTGGTCGAAATCACCTACCGCGCGCAATTGCAGCCGTGGCTGGCCATGCAACCGATGGTGCAGCGCATTTTCAATCCTAATATGGACGCAACCTTGCGGGATGCATGGGTAGCCGGTGTGCGGTTTGAGGTGGCGTTTTAGCGGTTGGCTTGCTTTGCCCGCGCTCAAGCAAGCCAACCGTTCCGTTATGAGTAATTACTGAATACTCCGCAGATTCACCGTCACGCCCAAGTAACAAAATTCATATAGTGTTTGACGGGGGCGAGATAGTTTGCTATATTTCGCCTCTTCGCTGACGCGGGGTGGAGCAGCTCG
>MGWP01000025.1 GCA_001801055.1 Gallionellales bacterium GWA2_55_18
CTCAAGCATTACCGCCCGGTCAGCACGCTGGCCTTCTGCAACACCAAGCAGCAATGCCGCTCGCTGCTGGAAGTGCTGCATGCGCGGGGCATCAAAGCGTTGACGCTGAACGGCGATATGGAACAGCGCGAACGCGATCAGGTGCTGATCCAGTTCGCCAACCGCAGTTGTTCGGTGCTGGTCGCGACCGATGTCGCCGCGCGCGGCCTGGACATCGCGCAGCTCGAAGCGGTGATCAATGTCGATGTCACGCCCGATCCGGAAATCCATATCCACCGCATCGGGCGTACCGGCCGCGCCGACGAGAACGGCTGGGCGCTGAGCCTGTGCAGTCCGAGCGAGCGCAACCGCATTATCGGCATCGCAAAAATGATGCGTATCGAACCGGAGTGGCATGAGCTGGGCGAGCTGCCCAGCGCCGATGAAGCGCCGCTGGTGCCGCCGATGGTCACGCTGCTGATACTCGGCGGGCGCAAGGAGAAGATCCGCCCCGGCGATGTGCTGGGCGCGCTCACCGGCGAAGCGGGATTCACGCGCGAGCAGGTTGGCAAGATCACCGTCACCGACCAGTCCACCTACGTCGCCGTCGCGCGCAACATCGCCCATGATGCGGTGCGCAAATTGTCGGCAGGCAAGTTGAAGGGCAAGACGGTGAAGGTGCGCGCACTTTGACGTGAAACTCGCGTAGCGATTCGTTTGCCTCCTCTCCCGCAGGCGGGATAACCAGCGACTTGGCTGATGGTTTTTGCAGCCTAGTCGAATGGCTAGTTGTCTCATTCAGAGGATTGAGGAGAGGGAACGGGCATGGCGGGTTTCGTCATTGGGGGCGGCATATTATCCTTACCCCGTTCCTGCTAATGTGTAAAATCCGCGCCTCACAGGAGATACCCGTTGGAAAATCTATATAACATTCTTGGCGTTGCGCCAAACGCAACGGCCGAGGAGATCAGGAAGGCGTACCGTTCGTTGGCGATGCGCCACCACCCGGACCGGAATGCGCATGCCGGTTCTGAGATGCGCTTCAATGCGATCAAGACGGCGTACGAGTTGCTTTCTGACCCGAAAAAAAGAGCCGAATACAACCAGAGCCTGAACAATCGCATCATCATCGACCCGGATAATGAAGCGCATGCTTTGTGGCATGCACTGTTTGAGCGCTGCGGGGTTGTTGTCTCGCACAGCACATCACCCTAAACTGGCATGGCGGTAGCCACCCATTGATAATGAAACTTACTATGCCCGTTTCCCCCACCCCAACCCTCCCCCGGAGGGAGAGGGAGCGAACGAATCGCTACGCGAGATTTACCTTAACCACGAAACCCCATGAAAAATAATATACATCACGAATTTGCCTATCAATCGCGCGAACTGGGCGCACAGATCGAAGACACGCTGGGCGAGCCGCCCGACCGGAAGAATTATGCGAGTGTCATCAAGTCGCTGATCGGCGAATACGCGAAAGGCACGGAGATCGACGATGTAAATCTGTTGAGCTTTGCGTTGGCTGACCACCTGTGTTTTGACGATCCCGCCGGGTTGCTGGCGCAATGCAAGCAATATGATACGGGCGATGCCGCGCAGGTGATGACGATGGTGTCGTGCGCGGATGCCGAGGCGTGCAAGGCTTTGGCTACCGTATTCGCCAGCAATCCGGAATTGGCGCGCAAGGCGGTCATTACGGCATTCTTGTTCAAGAACGTCAAGCGCTGGGCTGGTGCAGATGATTCGCCCGAGGCACAGCAAGAGGAAGAGGGCGGCGATAAAAACTATGATGATGGCGAGGATGATGAGCGGGGCGTACCGAGCCAGGATGTGATTGATCTATTCGATACACGCGAGGATGGGAATGGCTGACAACACTAATTTTCCCGCGATCAGCCGGCAGGTTACCGAGCTGGTTCTGGCCGGCTCTTCCGCCCATGCGGAAGAGGCGATCAACGACACGGCGGAGCAATTCGGCGATCTGGCCGTGGTGGCGGTGCTGGATACGCTGGAGCCGCAGGTGGCCGCGATGCATTTATCCGCTTTTGATGGCGGCAAGTTGTCGCTGGCTACGCTGCTGATCTCGCCCAAGGCCTGGGCGGAGAGCCTGGCTTTTTTCGCCGCCACCTGGGGCGAGGATATGATTGCGGATGAGCCGGAGAAGCTGGCCGAATCCCTGTTCGCACATATTCATGGAGTCATTTTTTCCGGTGACGACGCGGGGCGGCGCATCCAGTTGATCCATGAGGCGTTATCGACCGATTGGGGGACGACGGCTTTTGCCGCGCTGTTCTCGACAGCCACCGGGGAGATCATCGAGCTCGCCGATGACATCCACTCGCGCGGCGCGCACAGCAGCGGCCAGACAACTTCGGATCACGATGTTATTCCGCTGGCGCTGGAGATTGCGCGCAGCGATACGGATGCGTGGGAGCGGGTGCTGTTTGAAATCTTCCCCGACTGGCAACCCGGCGAGAACCAATTGCGCGCCAGGTCTGAAGAAGGCGAAGATGATGACGAGCATCACCATGAATATGCCTTGGCCCGAACCACCCATGAGTTGCTGCTGCGCCTGCGCAAACAAGTGCCGAGCAAATCGGTACGCGCGCCAAAAACAGGCGGTCGCCCGAGCTTGGGTGAGGATATTTTTGCGTGATGGTTTTTAGTGCGTAGGTTGGGCAAAGCGCAGCGTGCCCAACGTCAATTAATCATATATTTGTTTGTTGGGCACGCTGCGCTTTGCCCAACCTACGGCTAATTTTTCGTAGCATAGCCGAAGAGTCAGGACGAACGGCTTACTATTTATTGGTCGACCCCATAAGACAGATACTCAAATATGAAACTCGCCCACATCACCACACGCCCTCCCCATTTGCTGCAAGCGCTCGAAGCGCTGGCGCAACGCGCGGATCATCGGGAGGCGGTGCAGACCCTTATCCATGAGCTAAGCGGTATCACCGTGCTCGTCGCCAAAAAATTCACCAACGACCGGACGGCGGACGGCCTGCTGGATGCGTTTCACCTGACGGTGGGATGTATCTCGCTGGGCATCAGCCAGGCGAACATTCCCGAAGACGGCGATGCTCAGTTGTCCTTCCTGCTGCATCACGGTGCGGAATATGTTTTCCAGGTGGGGTTTCGGTCTATCAAGAAGTTATCCGGCCTGCCCTATACGGCATACGTTTCGGATTTCGATAATGACCCGTTCATACAGCAGCGCGACATCAAGATGCTGTTCGCGGAGATATGCCGCGCCGATCCAAACTCGGCATGGACAGGCGATGAAATCTATAAAAGGGAATTACTGGATCGCCAGGCCAACCAGAGAATCGTTGCGTGCGCGAAATGGCTGCGCAAAAATAATTTTGCCGGCCCGGTCAATGACCCCGATATGGATGCCCACGCGGTGATCGCGCTTGCGGTTATTTTCGCGATTGCCGGTGACGGGCCCATCGTCGCACGGGCCGGGCAAAGAGATATCGAAACCCTGATCCAAGGTGTGCGTAAAATATCGCCGGATATCGATGTTGGCTGGGACGCATTGCTGAAAAAAGTCCCTCCCGAATATCACTCCATCCTGCGCGAATGCATGGATGAATACCGAAATACCATCATCAAAAAAATCCTGTCGAAAACCGCAATCAAAACTGTCGTTACCGAGTTGCAGAATTCATATGCCGGCAGTGAGCTGGATGTCGGCTATGACTGATAGCGGTTGTTGCACCTTCCTCCTGCGCAACTGACACCAAGGGAACATTGATTAAACCATCCGTTCACCCTGAGGTATCGAAGGGTGAGGCGGCACACGAATTAGGGCTTCGATACGCTTTGCGTACCCTGTGCTGAGCCTGCCGAAGCATCAGCCCGAACGGGTTTGATTCTGCGTTCCCACGGCGTTAAAAACGCTCCTGCGGCATCAGGTAACCCCATTGGCCGGGCGGCAATTTGCCCATAGACACGCGACCGATGCGGATGCGTTTCATCGCGAGCACTTCCAGTCCGACGCTTTTGCACATATGCGCGAGTTGGCCGGGTTGCACGCCTTTGAGTGCGAAGCGCAGCCGGGTTTCGTTTTGCCAACTGACCTTGCCCGGGGGCAGGGCGCGCCCGTTATATGCGAGTCCGTGGCCGAGCAGTTTGAGGCCTCCCGGAGTCAACTCGCCGGCGACCTCGACGATATATTCCTGTTCGAGCGTGGCGGCATCGTCGCTGAGTTTGCGCGCCGTGCGCCAGTCCTGGGTGAATATCGCCATGCCGCTGGCATTGCGTTCCAGCGGGATGTGCTGGGTGAGCCGGAGGAAGTGCTGCTTGAGTATGCGGATACCGGAGGGATCGTTCGCCACGCGCGTTTCGGCGCGGATCAGTTGCAGCGCGGCGCTGGGGTTCACGCCTGTATCAGCCGGTTGGTGCAGCAGGATAGTGACGGGCTCTGCCGCTGTGAGATTGGCTTCGGGGTGCAGTTCGATCTTCTGTTCGGACACCATGAACTGCGGCTCCTCCACCGCCAGGCCATCCACCATCACCCAACCGCCCGCGATGTAAAGCTCGGCCTCACGCCGGGAACATGGGAGTATTTCGGCCAGACGCTTTGCGAGGCGAACGGGTGTGGTCATGACAAGTGCCTGATGGAAAGGAGCGGCATTGTAATCGCTCGGTGGTAAAGAGCAGCGACGATCAAGCGGGGGAGGGTGCATTTAACCCAGGCAATCTATTAGGCCACGAACCCCTCCCAGCCTCCCCTTGTCAGGGGAGGAGCAGTTCAGTTCTCCACCTGACAAGGGGGAGTTAGAGGGGGTTTTGAACCAATTCTGTCTAATGGATTATTTGGGATGAATTATCTGACACAGCCTCGTTAACCGCAGCCACCCCCATGATCGGCAAATCTTCACGGCGCAGATTCAATGCCTCCAGCACTTTCAGCGCCGCATAGGCATCGTTTGCCGCGTAGAGCATTTGCTGCGACGTGAGTCGAGGCTGCGACCAGTTGGAGGTGGTCACATGCCTCGACTTGGCAAAGCGCTGTTTCAACACCAGGCCCACCGCCGCACGGACACCCATCTCCTTGTGGTAGCCGTCCATGCTGAACACCGTATTGAGATCGACCACCGCGTTGAAATGGATGCCCAGTTTGGCACGGATATGCCCGCGATCCGACTTGAGGCCGAAACCGACCTTGATGAGCTCATCCGATTGCAGCAACTCGATCAGAAACGGCAACCCTTCCGCCCGATGCGGTTGAAACAGGTAAGCCTTGTCGTGCAGCGCAAACTGCACCACATGCGGCCCCTCGCTGACATCGCCCACCACAAACGTTGGCTTGGATTCGGTATCAAAACCCACAATTCCCGCCGCCTTGACCTCGGCAGCGGCGGACGCAAATTCTTCGTTGGTGGTCGGCACATGGATGCGCTCCAGCGTGAGGCCGGTAAATGCCGGAAGCAGCGCGATCTCATCCTTGGTAGGGGCGATTTTTTTCATATGGAGGGTAAAATTTTTCTATCCACGAAAAGCACGAAAGTCACGAAATAAACCAATTTGTTACTTGGATTTTATAACTCCCCCATCATGTGATGTTGCTAATCTTCGCATCTGTTCGTGTTTTTTCGTGCCTTTCGTGGACCACTGGGTTTTATAGTTTGCTTTGAGTGGCTCATACTTTCATCGTCCGCGCCCTTAACTGTCCGCACGCGCCTTCGATCTCCTGTCCTGCCGAATCGCGTACCTTGGCGAGGATGCCTTGCTGGCGCAGGGTATGCACCATCAATGCGATCCGTTCGGCGGAGGGGCGGCGATAGTCGAGCCCGTCCACTGCGTTGAAGGGGATGAAGTTCATCACGGCATATTTCCCGGAGAGGAGCTGCGCGATTCGCTCCAGCTCGGCATCGCTATCATTGACGCCCTCGAGCAACGTCCATTGATATTGAATCGGGTAAGAAGTGGCGCGCGCATACGCCTCGGCGTGTTCAACCAGCTCTTCGATAGCGATCTGCGGTGCATGGGGCAGCAATTTTGTGCGCAATGCAGCATCTGTAGTGTGCAGCGAAATGGCGAGTGCGGGCCTGACTGTTTGCTTATGGAAATCAACTCCCTCGCCCCCTTGGGGGAGAGGGTTGGGGAGAGGGGGTGAAGTCAGCCCCGCCATCAACCGCTCAAACACCCTTAAATCCCCCACCGTGGAAAGCACCAGATTCTTATGCCCGATGTTGCCCTGCGTGCCCAGCAACTGAATCGCTTCGAGCACGTTGTCGAGATTGTGCGCCGGTTCGCCCATGCCCATGAACACCACCTTGCTCACTGCGCGGCGTTTGCGCGCGAGCACCACCTGGGCGACGATCTCGGCGCTGCCGAGCTGGCGCAGCAAGCCATCGCGGCCACTCATGCAGAACACACACCCCACGGCACAACCCACTTGCGTCGAAACGCACAGCCCACCGCGCGGCAGCAGCACGCTCTCCACCATCTGGCCATCGGCCAGTTCGACTAATAATCGTGCGACACCTTCGTTATTGGAAAATCCGCGTAGCGCTACGTTTGCTCCCTCTCCCGCCGGAATTGAACAAGGCTTCCCACGTTTGCCCCCTCTCCCGCTTGCGGGAGAGGGTTGGGGATAGGGTTTTCTCCGAGAGAGGGTTGGGGAGAGGGCAGTAACGGCGTGTTCACTCTTCAGCCGCGCCAGCCCATCCAGTTCCGCCTCGATGGCGGGCAACTCGTTGCGCAGCGCCAGCGGAAAGAAAGTTTCGGCGGGACTGTGCTTCCTGTCGTATGAGCACACCTGGCTCCAGCCGCGCAGCAGACGATCTTCGTGGCACGGCTTGGCGCCGAGATCGCGCAGGCGTTGGCGGAGATGGGCGATGCGCATCGCTTACCCGTTTACCACGCTTTAATCAGAGCCAGGGTGTGCAGGGACACGCCACTGCCTTGGCGGGTGAGAGCTCCTCGGGCGCCGCTGCAATGCCGAGCGCCTTTGCCAGTTGCTCGCGAGAGGGGTACTTGCCGGTAAAGACAA
>MGWP01000026.1 GCA_001801055.1 Gallionellales bacterium GWA2_55_18
CGTAAAACTTTACTCAACCTCCTATACAGCATTTCATTAAATTCCATCATACAAGGGTGCGTTCCACGCACCATTTTCGCTGGTGCGTGGAACGCACCGCGATTATTATTGTTTCAAAATAGAATTGGTATAACAAGGCTGCTGCTGCCGAAAAGCTCGGCATGTCGCGCACCACGCTGTGGAAGAGGTTGACGCAGCATGGCATCGGATGATTTGGCGCAATAACGTCACCGATTAAATCACACCCCTGACGGGAAATGAAATTAGACCAGCGTGAAGCCGACACGCTCGTAATCAAAGCCGTGTTCCACGCTAAAGCTCATTTTGGCATTCTGCTTTTCGGTGTTAAGGCGCATGACTTCCACCACACGGCCTTGCTGGAACCAGCCGCGCGGAATAATCAGGCTGGCGGGAATTTTGAGCGCCGCAATGGCTGGCAGTAGAAATGCCGGTGCGTATTTATCCGAAACGGTCTTGTTTACACCCGTTGCACGGATGTTGACTGCCTCGGCAATGCCAGGCAGGTAGCGCACGCCGATTTGCAACTGCCCGGTGCGCGTTATGTTCGCCCACGCCGTAATGCCCAGAATGAAGGTTTGAGTATCACCGGGACGCAAGCCGACCAATTGGTTGCGGTTTAGCCGCTCGCCGAACAATTCATCGCGCGTCAGGCTCGCACCCAAAATGCTTTCATTATCAAACCCCCATGTTTCCAGCGAAGCCGCCGCTCCTTCCGGGCCACTGCCTGGCGCGTTCTGCAATACCCGGCCAAAGGTCTCGATTTGCTTGCGCGCCGTGCTGCCCAAAGTGGCATCCTGCTTCGGTTGCTTAAATAATTTGCCGGACAGGTGGGCGTAGATGGCTTCGGGTTTGTAGCAAAGCTGCGCATGTTGCGCGACCGGGCGGCGTTCGCCAAAACGCGCATTGGTATCTTCGCACCAGCTCTGATGCAAAAAGATCAATAACTCGATGCAATCATGGCTGTTGCAGTGGTCGCACAGGCCTGCTTGCTGAGGGGTTTGGCCTTGTTGCAGCAAAATGGTCTTTACGCGCAGCAATTTGCTTAATGGAACCATCGCCAGATAGCGCGTGCTGTCGGTGTGTGCGGCTTGTTTGGCCGGCTGCAACCCTTGTGGGCTATTCAAGTCGACGGCGAGCGGCGGCGCATCGCCCTTGCTGGAGGTGTAGCTGCGCTCCACGGTCAATGCGCTGCTCCATTGTGTCAGCCAAAAGTCCATCAGTTGCAGCTGTGAGCGGGAAAGTTCGGCAGGGTGCGCATGGCAAGCCAGCAGATTTTTTATATAGATGCTGTGGCAATTGCTGTGCGGGTGCTTGATATTCAGCAGATCGGACACTTCCTCTGCCTGCCAATTATTGCTCTCGGCGAAAGCATACAGTTCATGCAGTTGCAGCCAAAGCTTGGCATCGAATTCGTAGCCGGTACGCAGATGCTCAAAAATTTCCATCCCGCTATACAGCAAACAACGCTGGCACAGCAACGCGCCGCACCCTTCAAGTTGCACATCGCCGACAATGTATGCTTGCAGGCAACGCCGATAACCCGATACCAGTGCCCGCCAAAGCTGCACAATGGCAACAAACACCATCAACTCGCTTTCATTCAGCGGCAATGGCTTAGCGATCAATTTTTTGGCGTAATCGTCCTGCACATAGCTGACCGTTTCACGCAACAACTCCAGAGTGTTCAGCCGTTCCAGCCCGCGCATCGGGTACCGGTTGAGTTCGTTGATCTGGGTAAGCAACAGGCTGTGCGCCAGTTGCAGGTTGGTCAGTTGCAGTTGCCCGAGCCATTGGGCGCAACTCTCCGCATCCTTGAAATGCGGGTTGGCGCGGTCGTCAGTCGGTTCGAGCGGAAGTGTCAGCATGGTTTTCAAGTAGGGGCGCGATTTATCGCGCCCTTTTTCTGTTGCAATAATAAATCAAGGTGCGATAAATCGCGCCCCTACAGCAGCACACGTTCAATGCCGCCATTATTCGCCTTTTCTACATAGTCCGGCAGCCAATTTTGGTTCCGGCCGCTCCGCTTAACATTCGCTTTGCTCATGTTAGCCTGCACCGAAATTGGCATTCATAATTTGGCTCAAAGTAGAACACGTTCGATGCCCCCGTTATTCGCCTTTTCTACATAGTTCGCTAGCCAATTTTCACCGAGCAAGAGTCTGGCCATTTCAATCACGATGTAGTCCGAAGTGGTGCCGCTATCGTCGTTATAGCGCGACAGGCCCTGATTGCAGGCCGGGCAGGAGGTAAGAATCTTGATTTCTCCGTCAAAGCCGTCGGCGCGCAGCGCGTCCGCCCCCTTGCGCATTTCTTCTTCCTTGCGGAAGCGCACCTGCGTGGCAATATGCGGCAGCGCCACGCCGAAGCCTCCCGCTTCGCCGCAGCAGCGGTCGTTGAGCGGGATTTTCATGCCCATCAGCTCGCTCACCACCTTGAGCGGCTGATGGGTCTTCATCGGCGAGTGGCAGGGGTCGTGAAACATGTAGCGGATACCGGTGGGTTTTTCCAGTTTCACGCCGCGCTCCAGCAAATACTCGTGAATATCGAGCAGGCGGCAACCGGGGAAAATTTTGTCAAACTCATACTTCAGCAATTGATCCATGCAGGTGCCGCACGACACGATCACCGTCTTGATGTCGAGGTAATTCAGCGTGTTGGCCACGCGATGGAACAGCACGCGATTGTCGGTGGTGATCTTGCTGGCCATGTCGCCTTGCCCGGAGGCGTTCTGCGGGTAGCCGCAGCACAGATAACCGGGCGGCAGCACGGTTATCGCGCCGAGCTCGTACAGCATCGCCTGCGTCGCCAGGCCGACCTGGCCGAACAGCCGCTCCGAGCCGCAACCAGGAAAGTAGAACACCGCCTCGCTGTCTTCCCCCGATTTAAGCGGGTTGCGGATGATCGGCACGGTGTGCCGGTCTTCGATATCGAGCAGCGCGCGCGAGGTTTTGCTGGGCAAATTGCCCGGCATCGGTTTGTTGATGAAGTGAATCACCTGTGACCGGATAAGGGGAGCAATGAGCGGCGCGCCGCCGACCGTGGCGGGCGGGCGCCTGGTCTGGCTTTGCGGCAGGCCGAAACGCCGCGCGACGCGGTAGCCGAAACGCTGCGCCATATAGCCCCATTCGATCATTGTCTTGCGCACCAGCTTGATCGTGGCGGGGTCGGTGGCATTGAGGAACACTCTCGAAGCCGACGACACCGGGTTGAATTTCTTTTTGCCCTGCTTGCGCAATAAATTGCGCATGGCGACCGACACATCGCCGAAATCGATATTGACCGGGCAGGGCTTCAGGCACCGGTGGCAGACCGTGCAGTGGTCGGCGACATCGCCGAACTCGGCAAAATGTTGGATGGAAACGCCGCGCCGCGTCTGCTCCTCGTACAGGAAGGCTTCGATCAGCAGCGAGGTGGCGAGAATCTTGTTGCGCGGCGAATACAGCAGGTTGGCGCGCGGCACATGGGTACTGCATACCGGTTTGCACTTGCCGCAGCGCAAGCAATCCTTGATCGAGTCGGAGATTTCACCCAATTCGCTTTTCTCCAGGATCAGGCTTTCCAGTTCCATCAGGTTGAAGCTGGGGGTGTAGGCGCGATCCAGATTGCTGCCTTTGAGCAACTTGCCCCTGTTGAAGCGGCCTTCCGGGTCGATGCGCTGTTTGTAGGCAGCGAACGGAGCGGTTTCGTGCGGCTCCAGATAATCGAATTTGGTGATGCCGATGCCGTGCTCGCCGGAGATCACCCCGCCCAGGTCTTTGGCGAGCCGCATGATGCGATCCACCGCCGCGTAGGCCTGTTGCAGCATTTCGTAGTCGTCCGAATTCACCGGAATGTTGGTATGCACGTTGCCGTCGCCGGCATGCATGTGCAGCGCGACGAACACGCGGCTCTTCAGCACCTGTTGATGAATCGTATTGCACTGCTCGAGAACGGGCTGGTAAGTGCCGCCGCTGAAAATCTGCCGCAGCGGTTCGCGCACCTCGGTTTTCCATGAGGCGCGGATGGTGTGGTCTTGCAGGGCGTGGAAGACGGTCTTGCTCCCCTCTCCCGCAGGCGGGAGAGGGGTTGGGGGAGAGGGGTGTTCCGAGAGCGCTGCATCGAGATTATCCCGCAGCCATTGCCAGCGTGCACGCACCTCGGCAAGCAACTGCTGCGCCGCTTGTGTGCGATTGCCGAGCAATTCGTCTTCGCCCGGCTGTGCGTCGTCCTGATAAAACAGCGGCAGGTCACCTACGAAAAATTCGTCCAGCGCGTCCAGCAGTTTGAGCTTGTTGTGCAGCGACAGCTCGATGTTGATGCGCTCTATGCCGTCGCAGTAATCGCCCATGCGCGGCAGCGGGATAACCACGTCTTCATTGACCTTGAACGCGTTGGTGTGCTTTGCGATTGCGGCGGTGCGCGCGCGATCCAGCCAGAATTTCTTGCGCGCCTCGGCGGAAACCGCAATGAAACCCTCGCCATTGCGCAGGCTGGCGAGGCGCGCGATCTCGGAAGACGCCTGTGTGGCCGCGTCCGCGTCGTCGCTCACCACATCGGCGATCAGCACCATCTTTGGGCGGGCGCCGCGTTTGGCTTTGGTGGCATAGCCCACCGCCTTGAGATAGCGCTCATCGAGATGCTCCAGCCCGGCCAGCAGCGCATCGGGATGCGCATCCATATAGGATTTGATTTCGACGATAGCGGGTACCGCTTCGCGCACCTGGCCGAAAAATTCCAGGCACACGGTGCGGGTATGCGTATGGGCGCGGTGCAGGATAAAGCGCGCCGAGGTGATGATGCCGTCGCAGCCTTCTTTCTGGATGCCGGGCAGGCCGGACAGGAATTTATCGGTGACATCCTTGCCCAGACCTTTCTTGCGGAACGCGCTGCCGGAAATCACCAGCGTTTCTGCGGTGCTGCGTGGAGTTTGTCCATCCGCTTCAAAACGGCTGATGCGGAAGCTGGCCGATGCGGCATCGTGGATCTTGCCGAGGTTGTGGTTCAGGCGCTCCACTTCGATCCACAGGCCGTCCGGTGTGACCATGCGCCATCCGGCGAGGTTGTCCAGCGCGGTGCCCCACAGCACGGCTTTCTTGCCGCCCGCGTTCATTGCCACGTTGCCGCCGATGCACGATGCATCCGCCGAGGTCGGATCGACCGCAAACACCAGCTTGCTGTTCTCCGCCGCCTCCATCACGCGCCGCGTCACTACCCCGGCGCCGCAGTGGATGGTGGCATAAGGCTCGCTCAAGCCGGGCAGGACAAGATGCTCTACAGCGGAGAGCGTGTCCAGCTTTTCGGTATTGATGACCGCCGACAATTTATCCAGCGGCACCGCGCCGCCGGTATAGCCGGTGCCGCCGCCGCGCGGGATGATGGTCAGCTTGAGTTCGATGCAGGCGCGCACCAGCGCAGCGACTTCGCCCTCGGTGTCGGGATGCAGCACCACGAAGGGATATTCGACGCGCCAGTCGGTCGCGTCGGTCACATGCGAAACGCGCGCCAGGCCGTCGAACTGGATGTTGTCGCGGCGCGTGATGCGCGACAGCACGCGCAAGACGCGATTGCGCAGCTCCAGCGTTTGCTCGAATTCCTCGGCAAACTGATCGACAGCGGCAGCGGCCAGCTCGATCAGGCGCTTTACTTGCAGGTTATCCTGGCGGCGTTTGTCGATTTCATTCAGGCGATGATGCAGTGCACCGACCAGAGCCTCGCGACGTTCGCGGTTCGCGAGCAGGTCGTCCTGCAAATACGGGTTGCGTATCACTACCCAGATATCGCCCAGCACCTCATACAGCATCTGCGCGGAGCGGCCGGTGCGGCGCTGCTCGCGCAACGTATTGATGATGTCCCATGCCTCGCCGCCGAGAATGCGCAGGACGATCTCACGGTCTGAAAACGAGGTGTAGTTGTAGGGGATTTCCCTTAAGCGTGCAGTCATGATCTGGCTGGTTTCGGCAAGACGAGTATTTTACCTGAATGCAGCGCACCGCTCATGCGGATAAAATGCCAAATATTATGAGCCACCCACCTGAAAACCCTACTGCGCGGGTGTTTTTTGCCCTGTGGCCGACAGACGCCGAACGCGAACAATTGGCCGCGTGGCAAAAGCCGCTGAAGCGTCTGTGCGGCGGGCGGGCGATGCGCGGAGAAACCTTGCACAACACGCTGGTTTTTATCGGAGACGTTGAATTGTATGGGCTGGAAGTGCTGCAACGGGCGGCGCAGGAGGTTGGCGGCAAGAGTTTCGAATTGTGTTTTGACGAGGCGCGCTACTGGGGGCATAACCATATTGTGTATGCCGCACCCCGACATGCGCCGCAGCAACTGATACAACTTGCCGAGATGCTTGGGCAGCGCCTGGATGCACATCGCTTCAAGTTCGACCAGCGCGAGTACCGGCCGCATGTCACGTTGTTGCGCAACGCGCACTGGAGCGATGCACCGCTACCCGCGATGCAGCCGGTATGTTGGAAAGTTGCAGATTTCGCGCTGGTACAATCCGTGCCTCATGACGGGCTGACGGATTATCGGGTGCTGGCACGTTTCCCTTTGGACGCTGGTAGCGGATAATCGCTGCCATTAAAATTAACCTAGAAAAAGCAGCTGTCCACGAAAAACACGAAAGGCACGAAATAAAACCAGAAGTTGCATTGGCTCGGCGCCTCGCTCATTTGGTGTCAATTCGCAGCCTGCTGCCTTTAAAAATTTTCGTGTTTTTCGTGCTTTTCGTGGACTAAGCCGTTTTTAGGATTATGTAACCGGGAAAAGCTTATGCTCAATATTTTTACGCTGGAAAACGGGCGGTTGGCCAAGATAGGGCAGGATGAGATTGCAGCACGCAAACCGATTTGGGTAGATGCCGTCGCGTCCGGCGAAGACGAGCGCGAATGGGTAGCCAAGACCTTTTCAATTATCCTTCCTCAGCCGGAGCACTTGCGCGACATCGAAGCCAGCGCGCGTTTTTATGAAGAGAACGATGAGCTGCATGTCCGCTCGGATTTCCTGCTTGGCAAGGAAAGCGATTCGCGCAGCGTGCTGGTGGCCTTCGTGCTTTCCAATAACATCTTGTTCAGCGTGCACGATGAAGACCTGCCGGTGTTCCAGCATTTCCGCCTGCACTCGCACGGCCAGCCGGATCTCGTTGCGGACAGTCTCGATGTGCTGGTCGATCTGTACGGTTCCGACGTGGAATTTTCCGCCGATGCGCTGGAAGAGGCTTACGCCGACCTCGGTGAAATCAGCGGCACGGTGCTTAACAACACGCTCAGCGATAAACAGGCCGGCCTCGTGCTGGCGAATATCGCCCACGCGGAACACCTGAACGGGCGCATCCGCCGCAACCTGATGGATACGCGCCGCGCGATTTCCTTCCTGATGCGCAGCAAATTGCTCGCGCCGGAACAGCTGGAGGAAGCGCGCCAGATCATGCAGGACATCGATTCGCTGGATGGGCACACCGCCTTCCTGTTCGACAAGATCAACTTCCTGATGAATGCCACCGTCGGCTTCATCAACATCAACCAGAACAAGATCGTGCGCCTGTTCTCGGTGGCCGCAGTGGCGTTGCTGCCGCCCACGCTGATCGCCTCCATCTACGGGATGAATTTCAGGCATATCCCGGAGCTGGAATGGCTCTACGGCTACCCGCTGGCACTGCTGATGATGTTGACCTCCACCGCCGTGCCGTTATGGATATTCCACCGCAAGGGATGGTTGAAGTAGCGCCGGTTACCTGACGTAGGTTGGGCAAAGCGTAGCGTGCCCAACATTAATAAATGATGTTTTTATCCGTTGGGCACGCTACGCTTTGCCCAACCTACGAATAGTTTTTTAGCGCCTCTTTTACCGGATAGACATCGCCTTCGCGATGGTAGAATTCATCTCATGCTCAACGAACGCGCCCAAATCCTGCTCAAGACCTTGGTAGAACGCTATATCAGCGACGGCCAGCCGGTCGGCTCGCGCGCCTTGCTTCAGTATTCCGGCCTCGAGGTCAGCTCGGCCACGATCCGCAACGTGATGGCCGATCTCGAAGACATCGGCCTGGTCAGCAGCCCGCATACCTCTGCCGGGCGAGTCCCGACGGGTATGGCGTACCGTCTGTTCATCGACACCATGCTGGTCACGAAGCCGCTGGACAGCGCGCGCGTGCAGCAAATGGAACACCAGTTGCAACCCGACAATCCATCGCGATTGATCGCGCAAGCCTCGAATATGCTTTCTGATCTGACACAATTCGCGGGCGTGGTTGCCACGGCTAGGCGCAGCGCGATCACCGTACGCCAGATCGAATTCCTGCGCCTCGGCGAGAAGCGCGTGCTGCTGATCATCGTGATGCCGGATGGCGAAGTGGAAAACCGCGTGCTGCTGATGGAGCGCGATTACACCCAGTCGCAGCTCACCGAGGCGGGCAATTTCCTCAACCAGCATTACATCGGCTGCAGCTTCTCGCAGATCCGCGACCGGCTGCGCGGGGAGTTGCAGCAACTGCATCAGGACATGAGCGCGCTGATGGCTGCGGCGCTGGCGGCGGGCGATGCGGCGCAGTCAAAGCAATCCGAGGATTACGTCATCAGCGGCGAGCATAACCTGCTGCATGTCGAAGAATTATCCACCGACATGAACCGCCTGCGCAGGCTGTTTAACCTGTTCGAGAAAAAAACCGAGCTGCTGCACCTGCTCGATGCCAGCCGCAGGGGGCAGGGCATCCACATCTTCGTCGGCGCCGAATCGGGACTGGCCTCGCTCGACGAGTGCAGCGTGATCACCGCGCCCTACTCCGCCGACGGCAAAGTGATCGGCACGCTCGCGGTAGTCGGCCCGAAGCGTATGGATTATGAGCGGGTGATACCCATCGTGGATATTACGGCACGGTTGCTGGGCAATGCGCTGTCGCAGGGTTGAAGCTTTCAAGATCAAAGGCGCTGTCCTGATGAGCTAACTAGCCATCTGACTAAGCGCGGTGAAACATGCGCTAAGTCATTGGTTAACGAAAAACACGAAAGGCACGAAAATGTTGGATGGTGGAATCTTGTACAGAGAGGAGTGCTACCAGATACAGGGAGCCGTGTTTGAAGTTTATCGTGAGATGGGATGCGGTTTCCTGGAGGCTGTCTATCAGGAGTGCTTGGGGAGGGAATTTTCAAAACGGGGGATTCCATTCATGGCACACCCTGAATTGAAACTTTCATATAAGGGCGAACCGTTGCGTCAAACCTTCATCCCAGACTTTGTCTGCAACCGATCAATTGTGGTTGAACTTAAGGCTCTTATAGCCACAACTGGGGAACATAAAGCACAAGTGCTGAACTACCTGAAAGCAACTGGAATGCACTTGGGTTTACTGACTAATTTCGATTGCCATCCGAAAGCAACGGTTGAAAGAATAGTGTTGTAAGGCTTGTCCACGAAATGGTTCTCGCAGGGATATTGTCCCTAGACAATAACTAGCAAAAACACGAAAGGCACGAAAAATGGATTGGGTAATTTGCCACTTTGAAGAACTTTTGGCAGGGCGCTCGAAAGAAGGGCGTCGTCAGGTGCAAGCAGCCGTTGAAAGAGTTGTGAAGTCTTTTTCGTGTTTTTCGTGTCTTTCGTGGACAAGAATTTGACTTTCGCTAATATCATCACATGACCTACCAACCCGAACCCACCTTCACCCACGGCACACCGGAAAAGACCGGTATCCTGCTGGTCAATCTTGGCACGCCGGATGCGCCCACGCCGGAGGCGGTGCGCCGCTACCTGAAGGAATTCCTCGGCGACCCGCGCGTGGTGGAGATGCCGCGCCTCCTCTGGTGGCTGATCCTCAACGGCATCATCCTCAACACCCGCCCGAAAAAATCCGCCGCGAAATACGCCAGCATCTGGCTAAAGGAAGGCTCGCCGCTACGCGTCTATACCGACAAGCAGGCCACGCTGTTGCAGGGCTATCTCAGCCAGCGCACCAAGGCGCCGTACGTGGTCGAGTACGCGATGCGTTACGGCAACCCTGGAATTCCCCAAGTGCTGCGCAAGCTCAAGGAGCAGAATTGCCAGCGCATCCTGATCGTGCCGATGTATCCGCAATATGCCGCCAGCACCACCGCCACGGTCTGCGACATCATGTTCGGCGAATTGCAACAGATGCGCAACGCCCCCGCGTTGCGCACCATCAAACACTTCCACGACCACCCCGGCTACATCAAGGCACTGGCGGGCAATATCACCGACTACTGGATGAAACACGGCAGACCGGAAAAGCTGCTGATGAGCTTCCACGGCCTGCCGGAATACACGCTGCAAAAAGGCGACCCCTACCACTGCGAATGCCACCAGACCGGCCGCCTGCTGGCACAGGAGTTAGGTCTGAAGCCGGAGCAATACACCGTCAGCTTCCAGTCGCGCTTCGGCAGGCAGGAATGGCTCAAGCCCTACACCGCCGCCACGCTGAAGGAATTGGGGCAGAAAAAGACCAAACGCCTCGACGTGGTCTGCCCCGGCTTCGTCGCTGACTGCCTGGAGACGCTCGAAGAAATCGCCATGGAAGGTAAGGAAAATTTCCAGCACGCGGGCGGCGGCGAATATCACTATATTCCCTGCCTCAACGACCGCAACGACTGGATACACGCACTGACGGACCTGGTGCTGGACAACCTGCAAGGCTGGCTGATCGAGCCGGATAAGGCGGAGCTGGAGCAGAGCAGGCTGAGAGCACTGGGGATGGGGGCGAAGAAGTGAAAGTGGATTATGTGTCTGGGGTTGGGATTTTATTCACGTGCTTTGATCAAAGATTGTGTCTTTTATTGAAGCCTATTTTACGTTGAACTAAACCGCTACGCGGTGGTACTCCGGCCACCGAACCCTGCTTTAAACTCCCGATTCATCTTGCTGCAAGTGAC
>MGWP01000027.1 GCA_001801055.1 Gallionellales bacterium GWA2_55_18
CATTAAATTCCATCATACAAGGGTGCGTTCCACGCACCATTTGCGCTGGTGCGTGGAACGCACCCTACGTGATTATTATCGTTTCAAAATAGAATTGGTATTAGTTCATCAGGATGAATTGCGGTTTTTAGGATCACTTAAGCCTTTGGTAAATGGAATCCGCCTCAAATTTTTTCCAGCAGTTCATCAAGAAAACATCTGGTTGCATCAGGGTCGGATAACCGTTTTCCGCTTACCCAGAATACGTCTTCTGCGCGGCTGCCCAGCGTGTTGATCTTGGCGCGGTGCAGGCGGATGTCGTGGGTGTCCAGAATCAGCGCGAAGCGCGCCAATAACCCGGGGCGGTCTCCGGTAACCAGCGATAGCACATACATTCCTTTATTGTCCGGCTTGATTTCGACTTCGGTGACGATGGGGAAGTGTTTTAGTTGTCGGCTGACACGCCCCGGCGTGGCAAGCACGATCGGCTTGGCTTGCGCAATTTGCTGCGCCAGCTCGAATTCGATGTAGGTCATGATGTCGCGGTATGCCGTATCGCCGCGCACGGCCTCCATGATCTGGAAGCTGTCCAGCGCGTAGCCGTGGCGCGTGGTGTGGATCTTGGCTTCGGCGATGGTGTAATTCATGCGTGCAAAAAAATTACAAATGCGCGCGAACAGGCCGCGCTGATCCGGGCAATACACCATCACCTGCAAACCTTCCCCGGCGCGGCTGATGCGCGCTTTTACAATAGGCTCAGCGGCGTTCACTTTGAATGCCAGCAGGCGGGTATGCCAGGCGATCTCCTGCGGCGCGTGATCCAGAAAATAGCTGTCGTCGAGTTGCGCCCATAGCAATTGGTAAGCCTCGGGCGGCAGCGCATAAAGGTTGAGCGCGTCGGACGACGCGCGGCGGATTTCGCCAATCTGGTCGGCCACCTTGCCATCGCTCAGATAGCGGCGCGCCAGATAGAACAGATCTTCCATCAGCTTGGCTTTCCAGGCGTTCCATATCTCCGGGCTGGTGCCGCGCACGTCCGCGACAGTCAACAGATACAGCGCGACCAGGTAGCGATCGTTCTTGATTTTGTCGGCGAAGCCCGCGATCACCTCGGGGTCGGACAAATCCTGCTTTTGTGCGGTGGCGGAAAGGGTCAGGTGGTGCTCGACCAGCCATACGATCAAGTCTGTATCGTCGCGGCTGAGTTGATGCAGCGAGCAAAATGCGCGCGCATCCTTCTTGCCCAGTTGCGAATGGTCGCCGCCGCGTCCCTTGGCGATATCATGGAACAGCCCTGCGATATACAGCACTTCCGGGCGCGCGAATTCGCCCATCAGTTTGCTGCACAGCGGGATTTCCTGCGCGTATTCCGGTGCGGCAAAACGGCGCAGGTTGCGCACCACCATCAGGATATGTTCGTCCACCGTATAAACATGGAACAGGTCATGCTGCATCTGCCCGACGATGCGCCCGAAGGCGGGCAGGTAGCGGCCCAGAATGCCATACTGGTTCATGCGCCGCAGCGCGTGGAGTACGCCATGGGGTTGGCGCAGGATTTCCATGAAGCATGCCCGGTTCAGCGGGTTGCAGCGGAACGACGCATCGATTCGGCGCTGCGCGCGCCACAGCGCACGTAACGTCTTTGCGCTGAGATCGGTCAGTTCTCCATGTTGCTCCATCAACAGGAACAGCTCGAAGATCGCTCCGGGTTTGCGCTCGAATAACTGCTCATCGCGGATCTCCAGCAGCGTGCCCACAATCATGAATCGCTCGTTCAGAATGTGTTGTGCCGGTGTTTCATGGAATAAGTAGTCATGCAGGTTTTGCAGCATGAGGGTGTTGAACTGGCGCACCGCCAGTTTGGTGCGATAGTAACGCTGCATCAGATGCTCGCTCGAACGGCGGTTGGCCGATGCGTTGATGCCTAGTTGCCCGGCGAGCAGCGTTTGAAAATCGAACAGCAGGCGATCTTCGTGACGCTTGGCAAGGTAATGCAAACGGGCGCGCAGTGTTGCCAACAGCGCGCTGTGGCGCGCAATCTGGCGCGCCTCGGTTGTCGTGAGCAGCCCGATTTGCGCGAGCTCGCTCCAGTGCGTTCCCAGACCGGCCGCACGTGCGATCCAGGTGACAGTCTGCAAATCACGCAGGCCACCCGGACTTTCCTTCAGGTTAGGTTCGAGATTGAAATCGGCTTCCGCATAGCGCGCGTGGCGTCGCTGCTGTTCTTGCAGCTTGGCAAGATAAAAGGCGCGCAAGTCGAGGTGCTGTTGCACGCTATCGCACAATTCATGGAACAGCTCCTTGTTGCCGCACAGCAGGCGCGCTTCAAGCAGGTTGGTTTGCACGGTGATATCAGCGGACTCTTTCATGCATTGCGCAACGGTGCGCACGCTGTGGCCGACTTCCAGCCCGATATCCCATAACACACTGATCAACTGATGCAATTGTTGCTGCAAGGCATTATCCGGCGGGTGCCCAGCCATAACCAGCGACTTGGCGAGTGTTGTTTGCTCGCCTGGTCGAATGGCTAGGGGTTCCATCAAGAGTTTTTCGGATTCGGCATCCAGCAGGATCAGCAGGTCGATGTCCGATCTGGGGTATAGCTTGCAGCGTCCGTAACCGCCTACCGCCGCCAGTGCGATGCGCCCAGGCATGGCGAGCTGCCGCCAGACGCGGCGCAGATAGCGGTCGACCAGCCGGGTGTGTGCAGCGAGTAAACGCGCCGCATTGTTATGCTTCAGAAAGCTTTGCTCAAGTGCTGAACGGTCGCTGCGCAACGACTCGCGCAGCGCGGTCACATCATCATGACCAATGACCAGGAGTTTCATCAAAGGGGTGGCGGGGGAAGGCAGCCATCGGAAACAGTCAATACTTCAAAACCGGTATCGGTGACGAGTATGGTGTGTTCGTATTGGGCAGACAGGCTGTGGTCTTTTGTGACCACAGTCCAGCCGTCGCCGAGATGCTTGATGGCCGCTTTCCCGGCATTGATCATCGGTTCGATGGTGAAGGTCATGCCGGTTTCGAGTCTCAATCCGGTTTTGGGTCTGCCGTAATGCAGCACTTGCGGCGCTTCATGGAAATGCTTGCCGATGCCATGGCCGCAGAATTCGCGCACCACGCTGTAGCCGAGCGGTTCGACGAAGCTTTGGATAGCATGGCCGATGTCGCCCAGATATGCGCCCGGCCTGACCGTGCGTATGCCGCGCCATAGCGCCTGCCAGGTGGTTTCGCAAAGCCGCCGGGCCTGGATCGACGGCTCACCGACATAAAACATCCGGCTGCTGTCGCCATGGTAACCGTCCTTGATTACGGTGATATCCAGGTTGACGATATCGCCATTCTTGAGCGCCTTGTCGCCCGGCACGCCGTGGCATACCTGATGGTTGATCGAGGTGCAGATGGATTTCGGATAGGGCGAGTGCCCCTGTGGCGCGTAATTGAGCGGCGCGGGGATACCTTGCTGCATATCGACGATGTAGTCATGACACAGCTTGTCCAGTTCGTCGGTGGTAACGCCCGTCTTGATGAACGGTGTGATGTAGTCGAGCGCTTCGCTGGTCAGACGGCCTGCAACGCGCATTTTTACGATTTCTTGCGGGGTCTTGATGGATACGGACATAAGATTTGAGCTTCTTTGGAAAAGCTGTTTTCGGGATGCCCGAGAATATCACGCGATTCGGATTGCCGACAATCTCGGATTGCCGACTGTCTAATACCGATTCTATTTTGAAACGATAATAATCTCGTAGGGTGCGTTCCACGCACCAGCGAAAATGGTGCGTGGAACGCACTCTACATCACACTTTTAATTTAGAAATTATGGAATAACCTGCGTGTGTACCAACGTAAAAAAGGCGACCGGATGGCCGCCTTTTTGTTGAAGCTTGTTTCGGTTAATCGCGTTCGCCGCCGAATGCCATCAGCAGGCTCAGCAGATTGATGAACAGGTTGTAGATGCTCATATACAGCCCTAGCGTCGCCATCACATAGTTGGTTTCGCCGCCATGCACGATCCGGCTGACATCGAACAGGATATAAGCCGAGAAAATCAGCACGGCCATCGCGGAAAGGGTCAGCGACAGCGCTGGTATCTGGAAGAACATGTTTGCCAGCGATGCGACGACCAGCAAAATCAGCCCGATGAACAGAAACTTGCCCATGAAGCTGAAATCCTTTTTGGTCACCGTGGCGATGGTTGCCAGCGAGAAGAAAATGATGCCGGTACCGCCTGCTGCCATGCCGACCAGTTGCGCGCCGTTCTTCAGGTGCAGTGCGACTTGCAGGATCGGGCCGAGGAACACGCCCGCCACCAGAGTGAAGCCGAGCAGGGCGGCAATGCCCCACACGCTGTTGCGCAGCGCGCTAACGGCGAACAGCATGCCCATCATCACGCCGAACATCAGCAACGACGACATGATCGGGCTTGCCGCCATGAAAGAGAGATTGATGGACATGCCAATAAACGCGCCAATCACTGTCGGGATCATGGTCAGCGCCAGCATCATGTAGGTGTTGCGCAACACCTTGTTTTGTTCGGTTGCGAGTGTGCCGATTGGTGTTGCGGTTTGAGTTTGGTATTGCATCTGTAACCTCCTAAAGTAAATCGTCAAACAATTGTATCTGTGAGGAGGGCGACAGGTTTGTATTCCCGGTGCAAAAATTCTGCGGTACCCCGCTTCATTGCGGCGCACCTTCCTCAACAAATGCTAAGACTACAGAAGTATCTGGAAAGTTTCAATCGTAAAAGTGAATGGGGGAGCACAACAATCCGTAGGGTGCATTCCATGCACCATTGCAATTGGTGCATGGAATGCACCCTACGGTATTTCACTATTGATTGAGAAGTGGAATTAGATCATGCCATCGTTTTCATGCTCCTCATGGGAACGATGCAAATTGAAGTTACATCATTTACAAACCGGCAGCGGCGCTGCGGCTATCGGGGTGGCCGCCGGTGCGACTGTATCCGCTACAACGGTATGACGCAATTTTTCTAATGGATTATTTGGGTTCAAAACGCGCTGCAAATTTTTTGACGTGATGCAAAATATCAACCAGCCGGTCTGCCGCGACAAATGCGCGATTCAGCACCGCCGCTTGCAACTCGCTATCTTCTGGGTAGTCGTGCGCAAAAGCGTTGCGCATTTCGCGCAATTCCAGCCACTCGTCCACCGAAGGAAGCGCACCGATTTTTTCCAAACGATCCAGCTTGTCCAGATATGCATCCAGATCGCCTTGTTCCTTCGTTAGTTCAAGTGCCAGCGGTAAGAGCTTTGCACCCATTGCATCCTGCAGCTTTGCAAACCGTCCGACAAATTGATCGATGATCGCCACGGTTGCGTCATCCAGCGCATGAAGTTGGTTCGCACGCAAAGGGAATACCGGTTGAAGTGCATGTTGCGCCCACTGCATGCGTCGCGCATGAGTTTCGCATTGCGCCGACACCAATGAAAACAAGCTTACACTCACAGCCTCACCCCACGTGTTCTTGCCAATTCGTAGATGGGCAACACATCCCCTCCCTCGCGTTGCAAAACCAAATCAATTCTTCGGTCTCCCACGCGGCGTTTGAGGCGCGCAAGAAACGCAAAACGCGCGGCTACCAATTCGTCAGCGTCGCCGGACGCGGCGCGCACATACAAATCTACATCGCCACCCTTTGCAGTATCGTCCACGCGCGAACCAAACAACCACACTTCAGCTTGGGAGCCGAAAAAACGTTCGGTCTCTTGCTTGATTGCTTCGATTTGTCCGGCACTCAAACGCATATCAAATGACCTCCAATCTCATGCAATGCTTCGCTTCCATGCCATTCCCTTAACGGTCATGTCCTGTGCCTGACTATTGTAAGTGAAACCAATTCCAATGCAACGCGTTTCGCGTACCCTGCGTTTTTCCTATTGAGAACCGGAATCGCCCATCACTTACACACCGGCAGCGGCGCTGCGGCTATCGGGGTGGCCGCCGGTGCGACCGCATCCGCTACAACTATGGTTTCCTTTGCGTCCTTTTTGTCACCGCTGTTCGTGCTGCCTGGTTCGGCTGGCGGCGCGTCTGCCGATGCGGTTGTAGCCGGTGTTGCTGGCGGTGTATCGACAGGTGCATTAACTACCGGTGCAGGTGCTGGCGGGCTGGCGACAGAGGCTTGTGTGAGCGGCGGCGGTGTGGGTCGAATGATTGGCGGTGTGGGTGGAATAACTGTGATGCTGTTCACCACCGTGTTGAGCACGGTAGCCGTTACCGGCGCTGCTTTGATATCAAGGTTGTCCGGGATGTAGTTTATGGTGTAGTTGGGGTTGGCTATCAGCGCACCTTGGTTGATCTGGTAGATGCCCACCGTTTCGCCCGCCAGCCTGCTCAATGCCCCGCTCAGTGTGGTGGCTTCCGTGTCGTTCAATTTAAGCCCGGCAACCATGTAGGTGAGCAAGGGATCGGCATTCCTTTCCACCTTGCTCTGGGCGTTGGCCGCAACGGTCAATGTGGCGGGGTTAACGGTGAGTGCGCCGCCCGTGTAGGCCAGGGTGTAGTTGATTGAGGTCAGGCCGTTTGCGGCGATGGTGTAATTGCCCGCGTTGACCGCTCCCTGGCTGGTGCCGCCATAGGCGAGTGTGCCGCCGAGCACGGTGGATGTTTCATTGTTGACGAAGCCGCTGTAAGTCACTCCTGCGCCGCCCGTGTAGGCGAGGCCGTCGTAGGTTTTAGTGGCGGCGTTGGCGGACACGCTCAGTGATACTTTGTTCACGGTCAGCGCACCATCGGTGTAGCCGATGGTGTAGTTGCCGCTGGTCAGTCCGCCCGGAGTAATTATGTAGCTGCCCGCGTTGGTCGCGCCCTGTGAGCTGCCGCCGTAGGCTAATGCGCCGCCCAGCACGGCATTGGTTTCATTGTTGACGAAGCCGCTGTAAGTAACGCCGTTACCGCCGGTGTAGGCG
>MGWP01000028.1 GCA_001801055.1 Gallionellales bacterium GWA2_55_18
ACAGGTGCTTTGAGCGCATAAATCAATTACTATCGCTGCTGGTTCCGGTGAGCGATATTAACCGGGCTGCGGCTGGAAGGGTGGCGGCGCATTGCGCCGTCGCTTGCGCCAGAATTTTTCCTGGCGGCCAGTTTTCCTGGCGAAGGGATAAAACTACATCCCAAACTTACCCGATTCCAAAACGCGCGAGTAGCGAAGTATAAGCAAAATGAATGGTTTAAGCAAAGATTCTGTGAATTTTGTCGAAATCGACGAAAGCGGTGAGGCGCAACGTATCGACAATTTTTTGCTCCGGCTTTTGAAAGGCGTACCCAAAAGCCATGTTTACCGGATATTGCGCGGCGGCGAAGTGCGAGTTAACAAGAAGCGCGTCGACCAGACTTATCGCCTGAAGCTGGGTGACCTGCTACGCATTCCGCCAATCCGCGTGGCGGAAAAGCATGAGCAGGAGCAGGCGCACATCCCGGCGGTGGAATTCCCGATTATTTACGAGGACGATGCGCTGGTAGTGGTGAACAAACCTTCCGGCGTGGCGGTGCACGGCGGTAGCGGAGTGAGCTTCGGTGTCATCGAACAAATGCGCCACGCCCGCCCGCAGGCCAAATTCCTCGAACTGGTGCACCGCCTCGACCGCGAGACCTCCGGCGTGCTGCTGCTGGCGAAGAAGCGTTCCGCGCTCACCGCGATGCACGAGATCATGCGCGAGGGCAACAGCGACAAGCGCTATTTCGCGCTGGTGCTGGGGCAGTGGAAAAATGCCAAACAGCACGTCAAATTGCCGTTGCACAAATTCGACACCCCGCAGGGCGAGAAGCGCGTGATGGTCAGGGAAGACGGGCAGGCCTCGCACACCATCTTCACCCTGCAAAAAAGCTGGGCGCCACAAAATGACCAGCCTGGATTCAGTTTATTGGAGGCGCAGCTCAAGACCGGGCGCACCCATCAGATACGCGTGCATCTGTCGCACCTCGGCTTCCCGATAGCCGGAGACGACAAATACGGCGACTTTGCGCGTAACAAGCTATTGATGAAGCAGGGGTTGAAGCGCATGTTCCTGCACGCGCACAGCATCGCGTTCGCGCATCCGTTGACGGGGGAGGCGATGTGTCTGACTGCGCCGTTGCCGAAGGAGTTGGAGGGATTTATTGCACGGCTGGATGCCGCCGCCAATCCTTAACCCATCTACGCGGACTCGATCAGATCGCCAGCTTGGCGCTCGCCAAACGGTTGAGGCTCACGCCCTGCTCGGCGGCTTCGGTAGCAAGCGCACGGTGCACCAGAGAAGGAACTCGAACCATGAAGCGCCCGCTGTACTGCCTTTCGGACAGCGGCTCAGGGATGGGTTCACCTGTGGACTGCATATCGGCCACGACCTCAGCGACAAGGTGACGAATACCGGCAAGCGCCTTCTCCGGCGTGGGCGCAAGCCAAGATAAAGAAGAAAACTCGGCGCACAAGCCAACATGCTCACTATCTTCTTGCGACCATGTGACCCGATAAGTGTAATGGTTGATATTCATAATTTGACTCCCAATCGTTCGATTGCCAACAGCACTTGCTTTACCTGATAAACCTTCGCCTTGCCTTTGTTGTTCTGAATGTTGACGCGCGGATCGCCTTGCCACGGTGTCTTGAATACTGAGTGGCTACTGCCATGATTCCGTGGCTTGCCAAAGTGAGCCTCACAGACTTTTTGCAGGTCGATAAAACGAACATTGGCTGGCTCACGCTTCATCTGACTAAGAATTTTCTCGATTCCGCTCATGTGCAGATGGTATCAATAATGATATCGCCGGTCAATGCGGAGAACGCGTGCAACACTTCATGCAAACCCAATACCGTCATTTCATCGTTACATGCAAGCCGGTATTTTGCCGCAGGATTGGGAGGGCGATGCGGGTGTGGAATTGGATTATGGGGAGAGTGTGTTTGATTGATTGATGGGTATCGCTACGCTCAACCCATCCTACGCGTGCTCAGGGCGAACGGCCTTAGTAGGGTGCATTCCATGCACCATGGTGCGCACAGCGCATCCTACCAATACGTCATCACCCCTTGGTCTTGGTCAAAAACACCGTAATTTCTTCCCGGTCGTGATATAGCTGCTTCGCCGTCATCCGGTAATTGATGCCTTCTTCATCCAGCCGTTTGCGGATGCCGCCCAGCGCGCTATCGAGCGCGATAAGCCGCTGCTTCATCGGCAGTTTCAAATTGAAGATCGCGTGTTTGACCAACCCCGCTGCGAACCATTCGCCGATCAGTGCGGCGACTTTGGAAGGTTTTTCCACCATGTCGCACACCAGCCAGTCCACCGCTTTGCGCGGTGTATATTTGAAGCCATCCTGTTTGAGGTGTTGCACTAGCGGATGCTTTGCCAATACACCTTTCATCGGGCCGTTGTCCACGGCGGTGACGCGAATGCCGCGCCTGACCAGTTGCCAGGTCCAGCCGCCGGGTGCGGCGCCGAGATCGACGGCGGTCATGCCTTGGCGCAGCAGGCGCGTCTGTTCGCTGCGATCAATGAATACTTCGATGGCCTCGGCCAGCTTCAGCGTGGAGCGGCTCGGCGCTTCGGCAGGCATCGACTGGCGCACGATGCCCATGAGGGCCGCTGCGCTGTTGTGCGGATCGCTGCTGCCGATCAACGCGGATGATTTGTCGGGGAAGAAGATGTGCAGGCGTGGCAGCTTTTCCGTTCGGGCTGAGCTTGTCGAAGCCTTTTGTGGGGGATCAGCCGTTTTTTCATCATGCCCTTCGACAGGCTCAGGGCGAACGGTGTTTTTTGTGTCGTCCAGCAAGCGCCCTTGTTCCCGAAGTTTTTCTTCCAGTAACGGCTGGAAGCGGCGGGTGAAGGCGGATAGCGTCTTGCCGTCGTTGGTGTCAGGCACTTCCAGCCACAGTGCACCGAAGCTGCCGGGCAGCGCGGCGACGGCGGCGAGTATCGGGGTGAGGCGGTCACGCTCCGACAGCGGTTCGATGGTGTGGTGCAAGCGGATCAACTGGCGCGCAAAGATCAGGTCGCGATAAGACAGCGACTGATCGTTGAGTGCGACGACGATATAGCCGCTGTCGGCAACGATGGCGGGTTGCTCTGCGAGAACCGGGCGCTGTTGTCGCGCCTGGCGTAGCACTTCTTGTGCGCAATCCTGCTCAAAGCCGGGGCGGCAATACATTAACCAGCGGGTATTTGGAGTTTTCTTCATGCCTGTATTGTGGCACAGGTTTGGGATGCTCAGCCCGAAGATGGTAATATCCGCGCCTCTTTTTTGGTGTACCAAGTATGGCAAAGCGTTATGATTTGATCGTGTTCGACTGGGACGGCACGGTGATGGATTCGACAGCGGTGATCGTGGATTCGATACAGTCCGCCTGCCGCGACTTGGATCTGACGGTTCCCGATGATGAAATGGCGCGCCATGTGATCGGCCTTGGCTTGAATCAGGCATTGCGCCATGCGGTGCCGGACGCGCCGGAATCCATGTATGAGTCGCTGGTGGCGCGTTACCGCCATCATTTTCTGGCGCAGGGGCAGGCGATCCCGCTGTTTGACGGCGCGCGCGAGACGATAGCGGAATTGCATGGTGCGGGCTACTGGCTGGGAATAGCGACCGGAAAAAACCGCGCGGGGCTGGACAGGGCGCTGGAATCCACCGGCCTGAAAAAATATTTTCATGCCACGCGCACGGCGGACCAGACTTTTTCCAAGCCCCATCCAGCCATGCTGCTGGAACTGATGGATGAATTGGCGGTCAGTGCCGAACGTGCGTTAATGATCGGCGACACCACGCACGATGTGCAGATGGCGCAGAATGCCAAGGTGGATGCGGTGGCGGTAGGATACGGCGCACATCCGCCGGAGCAATTGCAGGAGCTGAACCCGCTTGCGCTGGTGGGGGATTTTGCAGAATTGCGCGCGTGGCTGAGAGCCAACGCTTAATGAATTTTTACAAGGAAATATGATGTCAGATCAAAACAACAACTGGGAACGCGGCGTGCTGGAGAAGCTGGCGATGTCGGCCATTCAGGAGCAGCGCCGTGCGCGGCATTGGGGCATCTTTTTCAAAGTGCTGACCTTTGGCTACCTGTTCGTCATCCTGTTTATTTTCATGGGCTGGTTTGACAAGAAAGACGGTGCGCTGGGTGCCGGAAAACATACCGCGCTGGTGGATATGCAAGGGGTGATCGCGCCGGATAGCCGCGCCAGTGCGGATAATGTCATCCCCAGTTTGCAGGATGCGTTCAAGGACAAGGACACGCAGGGCGTGATTCTGCGCATCAACAGCCCCGGCGGCAGCCCGGTACAGTCCGGGCAGATCAATGACGAGATTCGCCGCCTACGCGCCAAGTACCCGAATATTCCGCTGTATGCGGTAGTTGAGGATATCTGCGCTTCGGGCGGCTATTACGTGGCGGTGGCGGCGGACAAGATTTTCCTGGACAAGGCCAGCCTGATCGGCTCCGTCGGCGTGCTGATAGATGGCTTCGGTTTTACCGGCACAATGGAGAAGCTCGGCGTGGAACGGCGCCTGATAACGGCTGGTTCCAATAAAGGCTTTCTCGACCCGTTCTCGGCAGTTAATCCGGTGCAGCAGGAACACGCCAAGCAGATGGTGGCGCAAATCCATCAGCAGTTCATCGACGTGGTGAGGCAGGGGCGCGGGGCACGCCTCAAGGAAATACCCGATACCTTCAGCGGCCTGGTGTGGAACGGACAGAAGGGCGTGGAGCTGGGCTTGGCGGATGGCTTCGGCAGCCTGGAATCGGTGGCGCGCGATGTTGTCAAGGCCGAAAAGATCGTGGACTTTACCGTCAAGGAAGGCTTCGTGGATCGTCTGGCAAAGCGCTTGGGCGCGGGCGTGGCAAGTGCGATGGGGTTTTCAGCGCAAACCGGTGTTTCGTTGCGCTAAGTTTTAGGAATTTGTAGGAGCGGGCCATGCCCGCGAGCAAAAAAGACAATCGCGGGCATGGCACGCTCCTACAGGTGTTGGCTTTAGCGCAGCAGCGGCTTAAGCTCTTTCAGTACGTCACGCATGATTTGCGGCTGTGCCGCGGCAACCGGGTGCAGGTTGTCGGCCTGAAACTCTTCAGGCGCAATCTTCTCCAGCAAAAACGGCAGCAGCTTCAGGCGGTGTTTTTCCGCCAGCCGCGGAAATATATGCTGGAATTGGGTGATGTAAGGTTCGCCGTAATTCGGCGGCAGTTTCATGCCGACCAGCAGCACTTTTGCTCTGGAATGGGTCGCTTGCTCGATAATGTCGTTGAGGTTGGCCTCGATATCCGCCGTGCTGAATCCGCGCAGCCCGTCATTCACGCCGAGTTCCAGGATCACGATCACCGGGCGATGTTGCTGCAATGCCTTGGCGATGCGCTGCCGCCCGCCCAGCGCGGTCTCGCCACTGATGCTGGCGTTCACGATGTTGAATCTGGAGCGTGTGCGCTTCAATTCCTGTTGCAGCAGGCTGGGCCAACTTTCTTCTACTGCGATACCGTATCCGGCTGATAGACTATCGCCGAACACCAATATATTTTTTGCGGCATGAGCAGAGCAGGGCAGCCACAGCGCGGCAACCAGTAAAATAATTTTCAGCATTGGCGAGGATAAATTTCTCATGGCAGCGATTGTGCAGTCTATCGAACTGAGTAAGCAAGTATTAAGTGGCAACCAGCCACTGACCATCCTGCACGAAGCAAGTTTCATGGTAGATGCCGGAGAGAGCCTGGCGATACTCGGCGCGTCCGGTTCCGGCAAGTCTACCTTGCTTGGCTTGCTGGCAGGGCTGGATGTTCCGAGCGGCGGCAGCGTGCGGCTCGACGGCCACGACCTGTTCGCGCTGGACGAGGACGGGCGCGCACGGCTTCGCGGCGAATTGGCCGGGTTCGTGTTCCAGTCGTTCCAGTTGTTGCCCGCGCTGAATGCGCTGGAAAACGTCATGCTGCCGCTGGAACTGCGCGGCGTGGCCGATGCGCGCTCACGCGCCGCCGAATCGTTGCATCAGGTCGGCTTGAGCGAACGCGCACATCATCTGCCCAAACACCTCTCCGGCGGAGAACAGCAGCGCGTCGCGCTGGCGCGCGCCTTCGTCACCCGGCCCAAGATACTGTTCGCCGACGAACCCACGGGCAACCTCGACGCCACCACTGGCGCGCAGATCATCGAACTGATGCTGGAACTCAACCGCGCGCAGGGTACGACGCTGATTCTCGTCACCCACGATGAGGCGCTGGCACGAAGGTGCGGCAGGCAGTTAAAACTGGAGGCTGGAAGGGTGGTGCAGCACGAAATGACTGCTAAATTTTTCAACTTTCGCAATTAAACGGTGATTTTGTGAAGCCAAAGACACAGCGAATGTTCTCAGGCAAGCGTCGGTATCACAAATACGATATCGCAACTGGTCAACTTGAGACTGCAATTAGGCTCTTTCTAGTAGACGGTTGCGATATGTTCTCTGCGGTCACTCTTGCGGCAGCATCTGGCGAAATACTCCACCAATTAGTGCTAAATGCGGGAAAAAAACCGTTTGTTGACTATGTCGTTAAAGTGAATGATTTTCAAAATCCCGGTAAAACATCAAAGCGCTCTTCAATTATTTCGCACATCCACAACATCCTGTCTATAAATGCATTAAAGCATTATGACGAGAAAACGGACGCATTCGTCGAATTTGATGCAGAGGAATGTGCATTATAGATTAGGCACGAATAAAGTATGAACTAAACGGATAATTTTTTGTCTGATGCGGCATGGAAAACGACGATGGCAGGAAGCTCAGCGCGC
>MGWP01000029.1:0-2884 GCA_001801055.1 Gallionellales bacterium GWA2_55_18
TTTCTGTTTTTTCCATCCCAACACCTTAACCTCTCCAAGGTGTTGCGGTTGGTTTTTGAGCGCGCCGTTGTCCACGAAAGGCACGAAAAACACGAAAGAATTCAAAAGACTCTAAGTAATAACCATGTAGGGTGCATGGAATGCACCCTACGATATTTCGCTTTTGATTTAGAAATGGAATCACCCATATCTGCGGTTATTGTGGATGCGGCGCATCGTCAGCAGTATGAAAAACAGGCTGAACAGCACGAAAAAAGCGGCATCGCCACTGTCCAGCAAACCCGCGTTGAAATTCTGGAAGTGGTTGAACGGCGAGATCAGGTGCCAGGGCGAGTCCTCCGCCGCAGCGCCAATATCGGCCAGCCACAGGCCGACCGATACTGCCAACGCACCGATGGCGGCGATCACAGGCTGGGTGGTGAGCGCGGAAACATACAGCCCCAGCGCGACATAGCTGGCGGTCAGCAGCAACAGGCCGAGCATATTGCTCAACAGCAGGCCGTGATCGAGAACCGTGCCGAGCGACAGGGTGTATAGCATCAGCGGCACGGGCGCTACCAGCAGGGCCAAAAAAACCAACAGGCCGAAAAACTTGCCGAGCACAATATGGCGGTCCGACAGTGGTGCCGACAGCAGCAGCGCGAGTGTCTGGCTGCGGCGCTCTTCGGCGATCAGGCGCATAGTGAACATCGGCACCAGCATCATCAGCAACAGCGCGACGGTATTGAACACCGGCGCCGCGACCGTGACCGTCACGCCGGGCGGGTTGGCGAGTTGCGCGAGTTGCGGCTGTATTTCCAGAAACGCCTCCAGCCGCGCCAGGAAGAACCACGCAAAAATGAATTGCAACCCGGCGAGCATGAACCAGGTAGAGGGCATGGCGAACAGGCTGCGCAGTTCGCGCATCGCGAGCAGGCGGATCATTTCGATATCCCTTCGATATTTTTTTCCGCGTCGGTGATCTTTGCGAACACCTCTTCCAGCGTGGCCTGCAGCGGGGTGAGCTGTTCCAGTTGCCAGCCCTGCTGCGCCGCCAGCGCAAGCAGCGCGCCGCTGGGATTGACCTCCGGTGCATGCAGCACGCGGAACTGCATGGCGGAAATCTGCTCGACGCTACTGACGCCTTCGATGCTCTCCAGTTCGCTCAACGGCGGCGGGTTGCGCAGGCTGATGATGAAGCCTGACGCGCTGCCGTACTGCTGCATGCGCGCGCTGGTGTCGCCATAAATCAGCTTGCCGGCTTGCATGATCTCCACGCGGTCGCACAGGCTTTCCACTTCGCCTAGCAAATGCGTGGAAATAATCACGCTGCCGCTATTGCCCAATTCGCGGATCAGGGCGCGGATGTCGCGGATTTGCGAGGGGTCGAGGCCGACGGTGGGTTCGTCCAGCACGATCACAGCCGGGCGGTGAATGATGGCCTGCGCGATGCCGACGCGCTGCTGATAGCCCTTGGACAGGGTGCCGATGATCTTTTTGCCGACCGCTTCCAGACCGCAGCGCTGCACGGTTTGCGCCAGCGCCTCGACGGCTGCGGCGGGCTTTATGCCGCGCAGCCGCGCGGCAAACAGCAGGTAATCATTCACGCTAAGCTCGCGGTACAGCGGCGGGGTTTCCGGCAGATAGCCGATATGCGCCTTGGCGGATACCGGCTGGCGCAACAGGCTGATGCCGCAGATTTCTATTTCGCCGTTGTCCGGCAACAAACAGCCGGTCAGCATTTGCAGCGTGGTGGTCTTGCCCGCGCCATTGTGCCCCAGCAAACCCAGCACCTCGCCGCGCTTCAATTCCAGCGACACGTCGTGGATGACCTGCTTGCTGCCGAAGCTGCGCGCCAGATGGCGCGCGGAAAGTGTTATTTCGGAAATGGGGTTGGACAAGGTTCAGTGGCCGTCGCAGTTATGAGTTAGGCTAAATATAACCCAATATGAGCGCATGCATCAAAAAGCATTGCTGTTTATGGATGGGTTGGGCGAGGAATTGCTATAGGGTGCCCTATAGTCGGCAGCGTTTATCTGCAAGCCCCTCTAAAATTGTGCTGGTACTTTAACGGTAGAAATTGAATTTCTGCGTAGCCGCCCATCACAATTGCACACTGCCTACTCGAAAGCTGACGGTTAAGGTAATAAACGATAGCTTGCCAGCGCCCAGCTCTGTCGTTCCGGGCACCAAGGTTGAAAATCAACCTTTGATCGCGGCCAGCATCTTTTCCAGCCGCTTTACCGATACGATCACCGGCGTTTTCAGTTCCTGTGCAAACAGCGACACGCGTAGTTCTTGCAACAGCCAGGCGAATTCATCCACGCGCTGGTCGGGCTTGCCCTGCTGCGCCTGGCGCAGCTTCTGCCATGCCTGTGTTAGCGGCTGCAATTGCGCCATGCATTGCGCGTCGCGCGCCGGGTTGCTGCGCAATTTTTCAATGCGCAGGCTGATCGCCTTGAGGTAGCGCGGCACATGCAGCAGGCGCTCGTAGGGTGTCGCGGCGATGAAGCGTTTGTGCAGCAGCCATTCCAGTTGCGCGCGCACATCTTGATTGGCCTGTGCGTTTGATTTGAGTTGCGGCAGATTTTTCTGTAGCGCCTGGTATTCGCTGAGGATATTGCCGATCAGCCGTGCGATTTCCTGCGCGATCAGCAGCAGGCGGTTCTTCGCTTCCTTGCCGCGCGCGGCGAATTCGGCTTCATTGGTCGGCAGGGGATCGTTCAGGCAACAGCGCTCGAAGGTTGTTGCGAGAATTTGCTGCTGCAATTCCTGCTGAGTGCCGCAGAATGGGGAATTGGGTGTCATGAACAGCATGCCCAGCTTCTGCGCGTCGGGCAGGTTTTTCTCCATGTACTTCACCTGCTCCTTCAACAGCAGCATGAACAGGCGGCGCAAGCCGCCG
>MGWP01000029.1:2907-12711 GCA_001801055.1 Gallionellales bacterium GWA2_55_18
CGAGTCATAACGCTGTTCCGAAACGGATTCGCCTTTTTCCTCGGTCGCCGTTGCCGCTGCAACTGGCGCGATGCGCGGCGCAAGTTCGCCGTGCAGTTGGGCGAAGTTGCGCGACATGCCGAGCTGTCGCCCATGCTCGTCCAGCACGCGAAAATTCATCAATAGATGTTGCGGCAACTGCTCCAGACGGAACGCATCCAGCGGTACGTCGAGCTGCTTCTGTTCACGGATGTAGCGCGCCAGCGCCTGCAATAACGGCGTATTCGAGGGTTGCACCTCGCGGCAGAACACCGTAGCGAATTCCGGTACCGGCACCAGATGGCGGCGGATTTTTTGCGGCAGTGTCTTGACCAGCTGTACCACCTTCTCCGCTAGAATGCCTGGCGCCAGCCATTCGCAGCGCGCCGCGCTCACCTGGTTGATCAGCGCCAGCGGTACGGCGAGCGTGATGCCGTCGTCGTTTTTGCCGGGCGAAAAGTTGTAGCTTAAAGCGAAGCTGATGTTGTCGATCTTCAATTGCGGCGGAAACTGGTCGGTGGTAATGCCCGCCGCCTCGTGGCGCATCAGGTCGTCCTTCTTCAGGTAGAGCAGCTTCGCATGGTCGCGCTCCGCCTCCTTGCGCCAGTGCTCGAACGCCGCGCCGTTGTGGATATGAGGCGGAATGCGGCTGTCATAGAAGGCGAAGATCAGCTCGTCGTCCACCAGCACATCTGGGCGGCGTGCCTTGTGTTCCAGCGCTTCGATGTCGTGAATCAGCTTCCGGTTATGCGCGAAGAACGACGCCTGGGTGTTGAATTCGCCGTCGACCAGCGCCTGGCGGATGAACACCTCGCGCGACTCGGCGGGATTCATCGGCCCGTAATGCACGCGCTTCTTCGGGTTGATGACCAGCCCGTAGAGCGTGCTGCGCTCGAAGGCGGCGACCTGCGCCGCCTTCTTCTCCCAGTGCGGGTCGTAATAATGCCGCTTGATCAGATGCGCGCCGACCTCTTCCAGCCATTCCGGTTCGATGCGCGCCACGCAGCGCGCATACAGGCGGTGCGTCTCGACCAGTTCGCCCGCCATCACCCACTTGCTGCCCTTCTTCGCCAGCACCGAATTCGGCGCGATGAAAAACTTGATGCCGCGCGCGCCGAGGTATTCGTTGCCTTCCACGCTCTTCATGCCGATGTTGCCGAGCAGCCCGCACAGCAGCGCTTTGTGGATTTGTTCGTAGGTCGCGGGTTGGTTGGAACTTATGGAAACAATGCCAGATTCTGCACCCTCTCCCGCCGGGGGAGGGCTGGGGAGGGGGTGTTTTTCCAATTCTTCGTAAATCACCTGCAACACCCCTTCGGTATTTGCGAATACCTCGTTGTTCCAGACGCGCAATACTTTCAATCCTTGCTTTGCCAGATAAACGCTACGCGCCTCATCGTATCGCCGCTGCTTCTCTTCATTATGTTGTCCGCCATCCAGCTCAATGACCAGCTTAGCCTGATGGCAGTAAAAATCGAGAATGTAATTTCCCATCGGATGCTGACGGCGAAAACCAAACCCCAGCATCTGGTTTCTGCGCAACAGCTGCCAGAGCAGATTTTCGGCGTCGGTTGCCTTTTTTCGCAACTCGCGCGCATGGGCCAAGAGTGTTTCGGGTAATGCAGAATGGCGTGAAGAGGTTACCGTTGCTCCGGTAGCCACCCCCTCCCCAACCCCTCCCCCGGTGGGAGAGGGACTAAACCTATGCACGCCACCCAACAGTCCCCTCTCCACACGGGGGAGGGCTAGGGAGGGGGTGCTTTTCAGCATCCCCATCTCGGCGACCTGCGCGTGCAACTGCTGGTGCAGCTCGCGCCATTCGCGCAGACGCAGCGGCGACAAAAAATTCTTGCGGCATTCTTCCGCCAGCAAACGGTTGGATTGCTTGTGCGCCACCGCCTGCTCAAACCATGCCCACAGTTTCGGGTAAGCCAGAAAGTCGGAGCGCTCGTCGGCAAAGCGTTTGTGCGCGGTATCCGCCGCCTCCTGCCGGTCCAGCGGTCGCTCGCGCGGGTCTTGCACCGACAGCGCGCTGGCGATGACGAGGATTTCCGTCAGGCAGTGATACTGCCTTCCGGCCAGCAGCAGGCGCGCGATCTTCGGGTCGAGCGGCAGCTTGGCGAGCTCATGGCCCAGCGGGGTGAGTTGGCGCGCGCTCCCCCCTTCCAACTTCCCCCCGGAGGGAGGAAGGGCCTCCGTATTCTCCCGCTTCGCGGTAGAAGTGTCTTTTTCAACGATGGCATTGAGTTCAGCGAGCAGCTGATAGCCGTCCGCTATCATGCGCGGGCTGGGCGGCTCGATGAACGGAAACTCGGCAATGTCGCCCAGCTCCAGCGCGCTCATGCGCAAAATGACGGTCGCCAAAGAAACGCGAAAAATCTCCGGGTCGGTGAATTCGGCGCGCTGCAAGAAGTCCGCCTCGTCGTACAGGCGGATACACACGCCGCTCATCACCCGTCCGCAGCGTCCGGCGCGTTGGTTGGCAGAGGCGCGCGAGGTTTTCTCGATATGCAACTGCCCGACCTTTTGGCGGATGCTGTAGCGGTTTACCCGCGCCAGGCCGCAGTCGATCACATAGCCGATGTTGGGCACGGTCAGCGAAGTTTCCGCGACATTGGTCGCCAGCACCACGCGACGCTGCGCGCCGGTCTTGAACACTCTGTCCTGTTCCGCCGCCGATAGGCGCGCGAACAGCGGCAGCACCTCGATGCCTCCGTGACGCATACTCGGTGGGTGATGCTTGCGCAACGCCTCCGCCGTGTCGCGAATCTCGCGCTCGCCGGGCAGGAACACCAGCACGTCTCCTTTTAACCCTCCAGCCGCCAGCTCATCCAGCGCGGAACTCACCGCCTGCGGCACGTCCTGCGCTTCGCCTTCGTCGCTGATTTGCAGCGGGCGATAGCGCGTCTCGATCGGATAGCTGCGCCCCGATACTTCGACCATCGTTGCGCCAAAATGCCTGGCGAAGCGATCTGCATCCAGGGTGGCCGAAGTGATGATGAGCTTGAGATCGGGGCGGCGCGGCAATAGCTGCTTGAGGTAGCCGAGCAGGAAGTCGATATTGAGCGAACGCTCGTGCGCCTCATCGACGATCAGCGTGTCGTATTTTTTCAGCAGCGGGTCGCCGTGGATTTCCGCCAGCAGGATGCCGTCGGTCATCAGTTTGATGCTGGTGTCGGGCGACACCTTGTCGTTGAAGCGCACCTTGTAGCCGACCGCTCCGCCCAGTTCGGTTTTCAGCTCGAACGCGATGCGCGCTGCCACCGAGCGCGCCGCCACCCGGCGCGGCTGGGTATGGCCGATGCAGCCGTGGATGCCGCGTCCCAGCAGCAAACATATCTTCGGCAACTGCGTGGTCTTGCCCGAGCCGGTTTCGCCGCACACGATGACCACTTGGTTTTCGCAGATGGCGCGCGCCAGATCTTCGCGTTTGCCCGTTACCGGCAGGTCGGCGGGAAATTCGATTGTTGCAAGGGAGTCGAGCCGCGCCTTGCGGCGCAGGGCACCGGCAGACAAAGGGGGGGGTACCGTCATGCTTTTATACCAGATTATTCATTAGCCGCAGGTCGGGTTTCAGCCCGATATGCCGGGCCAAAACTTGGCCTGCAACCCGTTGATTTTGTGGATGCCGCACCGGCTAATGGATAATTCGGATTTACCAGTAGCCGGGGAATAAACGGCAAAGCAAATTCAGCCTTGAGATGCAATCACGGGTGCTTTGCCAGCCATTCCTTTGCCATTGATCGCGCCTTTTCGACTTGTTCACGGCTCATTTTCGCTTCGATCTCATCCAGGTTGTCCTGGGCAATGTCAAAGCCGCCCGCTACGGCTATAGTGAACCACTTGTGCGCCTGCACCAGATCGGACTTTATTGCGCCTTGCCCTCTTTCATACATCCCGCCGAGGATATATTGAGCCTCTGCATGTCCGTGTTCGGCTGCCTTGTGAAACCAGGCTGCGGCTTCCTTGTCATCCTGCGGGACACCGATCCCCCTTTCGTACATCACGCCGAGCGATGTCTGTGCCGATCCATGGCCTTGCTCGGCTGCCTTGCGGTACCAGGATGCCGCCTTCGCGTGATCCTGCGGGACGCCGCTTCCGCTGCTATGCATCTCCCCGAGGATGGTTTGCGCTTTCGCATCCCCCTTCTCGGCGAGAGGTATCAGCTCTTTTAGCGCAACGGAAAAATGGCCCCTTTTGTAAGCGGAAACGCCTTCCTGCAAACCGGCCTGCGCTTCTGCGCCAAGCGCAAGGCAAAATACTGCGAAAACCAGGTTATAAAAAATTTTTGTCATTGCACTTCCCATGATTTTATAAGCTGTGTTTCAGATGAAACCTCAGTTTGATATAACAGAATTAAAAGGAGAGACGCTAAATTGCGTTTTCGGGATTATTGCGATTACGATGGGCGAAATTATACGGCATGACGTGGAAAAAACTAGGGCGGGTTCTGTTTGCCAGACATTAATGCAGAGGCGCGATTTATCGCGCGCTTGGTGTTATCTCAACAGGGCATCGAGCCATTCTTTCCAGCGCAGATATTTTTCCGGCGGCACATGGGTGCTGCGCGCTGCCGATATTTTTTCAACCTCCCTGTGGAATGCCGGAGCCATTCCTGCCGCGAGTAACGCGGCGCCCTGCAGGCTGGTTTCTGCCTGTAGCAGGCGGTAAACATCAAACGGCACACATCGGGCGATGCCATGTTGTAAACAGGACAGCCCGGATAATCCGCCGGAAAGGTAAACACGTTCAATGGGCGATGCGCGGTGAAAATCTTCCAGTATCCGCGCCACGCGAAAAATGACGGCTTCCAGCAACAGGGCGGCGATCTGCTGTTGTGTCAGATGCTCAATGGGTTGAGAAAAACGAATACCGAGGTTCTTTTGGAAATAGGGCGCACCGAGGCCGCTGGGTTCGGCGAGGCAAAAAATATCGCCCAGAAATAAATCATCTACTTGGCATTCATCGGCAGGGTAGGGAGCCAGCGCGGCGGCGATGGAATTGAGCGTGCCCTCGATGGCGAAATGGGTGTGTTGCGCGTTGTCCTGATACACCAGCGTGCGCAGATAGCCATCCAGGGCGGGGGTTTCAGTCGATAAATTTTCATCCGGCAGATAGCGCACGACAAAACAGCCGGTACCGAGATTGACCAGGGCTTCCGTGCGGTCTTCGCTGACGCTGGCGATCAGCGCGGCGGACTGGTCGCCGAGGCTGGCTTGCAGGGTTAACGTGAAACTCGCGTAGCGATTCGTTTGCCCCCTCGCCCGCTTGCGGGAGAGGGTTGGGGAGAGGGAAACGGGCATGGCAGGTTGCATCATCAGGGGCGACATCTTTGCTCTGCCCGTTAGGCCGTTGTCCAGTTGCAGCTTCAACCCTGCCGAAGGTCTGATTTCGGGCAGCATGTTTATCGGGATGCCGAACAGCTCGCACAGTCGCGGCGACCATTGCTGCTGGCGGATGTCCATCAGCAGTGTGCGCGCGGCCATGGAGGCATCGGTCATGAAATGCTGGCCGCCGCTCCAGCGCCAGATCAGGAAAGTATCCAGCGTGCCCGCCAGCAGTTCGCCTTGTTCCAATCGCGTCAACCACTCCGGGTTGGCCTGCAACATAACGCGCAGCTTGGGCGCGAAATAATAGGGTGCCAGCGGCAAACCGGTGAGATCGCGGATCAGATTCTCTTGCGTGCGCAACGCCTCGCAGCTCGCCGCACCACGATTGTCCTGCCATGAAATCAGCGCGGTGACCGGTTGCCCGGTGGCTTGTTCCCAGATCAGGAATGACGAACGTTGGCTGCACAGGCCGAGAGTCCGGCAATCGCTTGCTTGCGTAAGACACTCGCCAAGCACCTGTTCGGCAACCGTCGCATAGGCCAGCGCATCGCTTTCATAGCATCCGCCATTGACGGCGATTTTCGGGGCGGGTTTTGCAACAATGTTGCCGAGCGCGCCATCCTGATCCAGCAATCCGGCCTTGATCGAGGTGGTGCCGAGATCGAGCGCGATGGCGGAGATCATGTTTGATTATCTCAGCGTAGGTCTGGTTTCAATCCGACGTGTCGGGCAAAGCCCGACCTACCTCTCGGTTGAGCGTTGCTTCATCCCAACACATCGCCGCTGCAACGATTTCGGCGATACGCCGCAAATCGTTTTCATCCAGCCTGGCCAGAATCAGCAGCGGCATGCGGCGGCGCAGCAGGTCGTCCAGATGCACGGCCATTTCATCGCGGGCGCAACACAGCAAATCGGCCTGAATGAAGGGCAGGGCGGGCACGATTCGCTCGGCCAAGCGGGGGTCGCCTTCAACGATGCGGAACACCTCGCTCACCCGTTTGCCGTGGCGGCGGATCAGCCACTTGGCGCTCTCCTGATCGATGCCGAGTTGCGCTGCCTGGGTGCTTGCGGCGACGAACCACCGCGCATAGTCCGCCTGCGGTGCCCAGGGAAATATGCGGTTCCGGGTTGCGCATGACGTGGCGACGCCGAGCGCCGTGCACACGGCATCCACGATATGCGCCGCATCTTCACGCGCCGAGGTGAGTTTGCCACCGATGGAGTAATGCACGCCGTTGCTCGCGGTCTTCAGTTCCCAATCGCGGCTGGCGGCAACAGGAGAGGCTTCATCGCCGCGTTTCATCACGCGCAAACCGGCATAGCTTCCGACCACATCATGTTTCGTCCACGCGGTCTTGAGGTAGCGATTGGCTTCGGCCAGCAGATAGGCGACCTCTTTCGGTTCGACCGCGACATGATTGATATCGCCGCTGTAATCCGCATCGGTGGTGCCGAGCAGTGTCATGCCGTACCACGGGATCATGAAAAACACCCGGCCATCGGATTTGGCGGTCAGCAGCAAGGCCTCGTCCGTCGGCAGCGCGGGCATGACCAGGTGTGTGCCCTTGTCCAGCCGACACCATCCGCGCCCCGGCTCCGATGCCGCCGTCCACTGGCCGGTGGCGTTGACGATCTGCCGCGCGGAGATTTCCGTGCTGGCGTGGCTGATTTGATCCTGAACCGTCGCGCCGCTTACTTGCCCGTCCGTTTCGATCCATCCGGTCAGCTTGCAGTAATTTACACACACCGCCCCGGCAGCCATCGCGCCGGAGACCAGTTCCAGCACCAGCCGCACATCGTCGGTCTGCGCATCGCCATAGGTGAAGCCGCCTTTCAGTCCGCCTTCAGCGAGAAACGGAAAACGTCCGGCAAAAGGCTTCTGGTCGAAGTGATGATGCGCCATGTCCGCGCTCAAATTATCTGCCAGAGAGTCATACATGAACAAACCCGCCTTCATCTGGAAGGTGCCGACGCGGCTGTCCGCATACACCGGCAAGCCGAAGCGCAGCGGCCAGACGCGATGCGGCGCCATCGCCAGCAGCATCTGCCGTTCCGCCAGCGCTTTCTTGACCAGTTTGAAATCGAGCGATTCCAGATAGCGCAGCCCGCCGTGGATCAGCTTGCTGGACGCGGACGAGGTCGCGCTCGCCCAGTCTCCCTGCTCCACGAGGGCGACGCTCAGTCCGCGCAACGCCGCATCGTAAGCCGTCCATGCACCATAGATACCGCCGCCGCAGACCAGCAGGTCGAATGGTTTGTTGCTGAGTGAGGAAAAGTTGCGGTTCATTTGTATTTATGGGTTCTTCATTCCATAGCAATGGGTGACAGGCTTTATCTGCTCACCCAAAACCCGGCATGCGCTTACGACACAGAGCGGCCAATCATCCGACCTACTCCCATTATAAGTAAGAATTGCTGTGAGATTGTACTTAAATTAGCTATATTACGTATAATACATAAACTAACTAACTTTGATATACATGAATACTATGAATCCAATTGATAACCCTTATGCTCCAGGAGCAGGTAGCCAACCCCCTGAGCTGGCTGGACGCAGTGCAGTAAGAGAGGCGGTGGCATTGTGCATCGAGCGGCTTCGTCGCAGGAAATATTCTAAAAGCGTAATAATGGTTGGCCTGCGTGGTGTTGGGAAAACAGTATTGCTGGATCGAATGCTGATGGATGCAGAAGCAAGCGGTGTTCATACCATCCGAATCGAGGCCCCGGAAAACCGCTCTCTCCCGGCGCTTCTGGCTCCTCAACTTCGCCTTGCTCTTTTACGTCTGAGTAAAGTCGAAGCTGCCAAGGGTCATGCGATTCGAGGACTTAGAGCGCTCGCTGGTTTCGCGAGTAAATTGAAAGTTACTTTTAATGATATCGAGGTTGGCTTGGATTACGATCCAGAACCGGGTTTGGCGGACAATGGAGATCTAGAAGGCGACCTGACAGCTTTGCTCGAACAGGTTGGTTTGGCTGCACAGAAAGCCGAAACTGTATTGGTTATATTCATCGATGAACTTCAATATGTCGAAGAAAATCAGATGGCCGCGTTGATTTCTGCGCTTCATCGTTGCGCGCAGTCACAGCTTCCCGTAACAGTGGTGGGGGCAGGCCTTCCTCAACTTATAGGTCGAATGGGAGAGGCAAAATCTTACGCTGAACGTCTGTTTAATTTTCCGAGCATCGGCCCATTAAGTGCGCCAGATGCACGAGATGCTATTGTCAAGCCAGCTCAAAACGAAGGGGTAGATATACAGCCCCAAGCTGTAGATATCATCATAAATAAAACACACGGGTATCCATACTTTTTGCAGGAATGGGGGAAGCATGCTTGGGATACTGCGACTCAGAGCCCCATCACAGAGGCCGATGTAATCAATGCCTCGGAAGTTGCCATTGCCGCACTGGATGAAAGTTTTTTTCGAGTACGATTAGATCGGTTAACTATATCGGAAAAGAGATATCTGCGCGCTATGGCTGAATTAGGGGCGGGCCCGCACAAGTCAGGTGTTATCGCTGATCAGCTCGGGCGCCCTGTGCAATCATTTGGGCCAACGCGCAGTAATTTGATACTCAAAGGGATGATTTGGAGTCCCACGCACGGGGATACGGCTTTTACTGTGCCACTCTTTGATGAGTTTATGAAACGGATAATGCCTGGTGACGATTGGAAAATCGTAGCAGCCTGATTTAGTAGGGTAGCCCTTGATGTCGTTCGGGATGTGTATAGTATCGTTTTGATGTGGTCACTCATTTGAAAACAGGCGTCGAAAGTGTCGCACAATTCAAGGTTGTGCGCAGGGCAATTTGCTCAGGATGATGCCTGTCTCATCTGCAAAGCTTTCTGCGGAACATCGCTGATCAGGATATCCACGCCCAATTCCAGCGCCTTGCCGATTTCCGCAGCGCTGTTGCAGGTGTAAACCGCGATGCATTTGTCGTGGCCGCGCAGCAGTTCGACCATCGCATCGTCGAGGGACTCAATCGGCAGGCATAGCCCGTGCAGGAAAGGATGCTCGGCTAGCACACGCCGCGCATCCTCCAGCGTCTGTTCGGGTTCAAAGTTGTAAACCAGCGGGAATTGCGGCGCGCACTGATGCGCATAAACAAGGCTGTCGAGGTTGAACGATGAGACCATGATCGCGTCGCTTATGGGAGCGCGGGCAGGATGCCCGCTTGTTTGCGGGCAGGATGCCCGCGCTCCGGCCATCTCCAGCGTTTGCCGCACTTTTATTTCATGGCGCGAAGCCTGTTCCCATGCGCGGTTTTTTATTTCAAGCAACAGGCGGCAACGCCAGCGATAGGCATCCAGAAATTCCCGCAAGGTCATGATGCCTTCCGGCGCCGCCGCCGGAGAGAAATGCGCGGCGAAATTCATCTCTCGCAACTGGGCGTAATCGAAGTCGTCGATATGTTTGAGGGGAAAGCCGAGCTTGTTGAGGAGCCGGTCGTGCCA
>MGWP01000029.1:12751-14995 GCA_001801055.1 Gallionellales bacterium GWA2_55_18
AGTTTACCTGAGCCGGACGAGCCGTAACCAAAAATGGAAAGCTGTTTTTTCGTGAGGCTCCGCATTCCACCACTCATTTCGGATGAGCCGATATTTTCCGAAGCAGAAGTTCAATATTTGAAATAACCAGCTTTGCACGGTTTTATGCGCAATATCCGGTTGGCCGAGAGATTATGCATTTATTTACGGGCTTACCTTTCCCATTGCACTACCCCCAGAGAGTTCACAGGTGCAAACGGTATCTACTATGCCAGGTTGATTCGCAATGCATGAGCCGTATGGTGTATTGCATACAGAACCATACTCAATTTTTTGGACAGTTACCGGGGTAGTTAAAGATCCTCCGGTTGTATCACTTCTTCCCGTGGTTACCGCCTGATCCGCACAACCGAAGAGTAGCGACGCGAAAAAGAACAACAAGACAGCTTTTCCCATGACGACCTCCGAATCTGTTTATTTTTCAGCAATGCCACTCCACATTTTATGCCCCTAACGGCACACAAACTACGGGCGCGATTTGTTGCGGGCAGCGCTCTTATTGTTCAAATTGTATATGAGTTATGCGATGAATCCGCCAACCTAAGCTGCAGGAAAGTTGCTTCTTGTTTTTTGATTCCTGTTTGAAAAAATCGCTTTCGCCATGCATGTCGTTTTACTTTAACGGCGGTAATAGTCAACAATATCCCCCCCGCACGTCCCTGACAGCCAAGAAACCCCATGCGCTCTTCTCTTGCCAAAACCGTCGCACCCCGCGAAGTCTGGGCTTGGGCCATGTACGATTTCGCCAACTCCGGCTATACCACGGTGGTCATCACCGCCATCTTCAATGCCTATTTCGTCTCGGTGGTGGCGGGCAACCAGCCTTGGGCGACATTCGCCTGGACGGCTGCGCTGGCGGTTTCTTATGCCGCGATCATGTTCACCGCGCCGCTCATCGGCGCTTATGCGGATGCGTATGCCGCGAAGAAAAAACTGCTGGCGCTGACCACCCTCGGCTGCGTGGTGTTTACCGCGCTGCTCGCGCTGGCCGGGCCGGGCAGCCTGTGGCTCGCCATCCCGCTGATCGTGCTGTCCAATTTCTTTTACGGCAGCGGCGAGAATCTGGCGGCGGCCTTCCTGCCGGAACTGGCGCGTGGGCGCTCGCTCGGCAGGGTGTCGGGATGGGGGTGGAGCCTCGGCTACGTCGGCGGGCTGGTGAGCCTCGGCACCTGCCTCGCCTATGTGGCCTGGGCGCAGGGGCAGGGCCAGCAGGCGGCGGATTTCGTGCCGGTGACCATGCTGATTACCGCCGCGCTGTTCGCGATTTCCAGCCTGCCGGTTTTTCTGTTCCTCAAGGAGCGTGCCGTGCCGCAACCGCATTTGCAGGGGCTGAACCTGATCCAAGAATCTTTTGCGCGGCTTGGGCAAACTATCAGGCACGCGAGAAATTACCGCGACCTGCGGCGCTTTCTGATCTGCACGGTGTTTTATCAGGCGGGCATCCAGACGGTGATCACGCTCGCCGCGATCTACGCGCAACAGGCGATGCACTTCACCACCCAGCAAACCATCATGCTGATCCTCGTGGTCAACCTCACTGCCGCCGTCGGCGCTTTTCTGTTCGGACACCTGCAAGACCGCATCGGCCATATTCCCGCTATCGCTTTGACGCTGGTCGGCTGGATCATCATGACCGGCTTGGCATGGGGCGCGGAAGGCCCCGTGATGTTCTGGGCCGCAGCCAACCTCGCGGGAATCTGCATGGGCGCCAGCCAATCCGCCGGGCGGGCACTGGTGGGGCTGTTGAGCCCGGCCACGCGGCGCGCCGAGTTTTTCGGGCTGTGGGGGCTGTCGGTCAAACTCTCGTCGATACTGGGGCCGCTGACTTACGGCGCGGTGAGCTGGATTTCGCAAGGTGACCACCGCCTCGCCATGTTGATCACCGGCAGTTATTTTGTCGTGGGGCTGGCGATATTGGCCGGGGTGAATGTCAGGCGCGGGAGGCTTGCTGCGTTGCGGTCAAAATTATAGGCTTGTGAGCATTGGGTACGTTGCAATCAACCTGGAAAAAATAGCTGTCCACGAAAAACACGAAATTCACGAAAAAACATTCGGCTGTGCAGGGAGATATTAGAAATCAAGTTATTTGAATTTATTCGTGCTTTTCGTTAACCAATGACTTAGCGCATGTTTCACCGCGCTTATTGATCCGGCACTCATAAAGTATCAAGCTGCATAAGCGACACGAGGATCACCGAAGTACGA
>MGWP01000030.1:0-8806 GCA_001801055.1 Gallionellales bacterium GWA2_55_18
GCTTTCATCCAGCTCTACCGCGAGGAGGCGCGTTACCTCGACCGCACCGTGCACTGGGTGCAGCGCGTCGGCATGGATTATGTGAAGCAGCGCATCGTGGCAGATGCCGCGGGACGTCAGGCTCTCCATGAACGGCTTAAGGATGCATTGCGCGATGAAAAAGACCCCTGGCAGGAACGCGTGCGCGGTGCGGCAGCGCGGGAGTTCGCGCCGATCAGGTTCCAACCTGAAATCGGCAGTGGAATATCGTAGGGTGCATTTCATGCACCAGTATTAAATGGTGCATGGAATGCACCCTACAAGATTTTTGATGTTTTGAAAGACGAGTGTAATCAGTCGTCAAAATTACATTTAGGAGACGGCCATGAGCGAATGGATGAGGGTATGCCCGCTTGAAGAAATTCCCAAGCTGGGTTCACGGGTGGTGCAAACCGTGAAGGGTGATGTCGCGGTATTTCGCAACGGCTCGGACGAGGTTTTTGCGCTGAGAGACCAATGCCCGCACAAGGGTGGGCCGCTGTCGCAGGGCATCGTGTTTGACCGCAAGGTGACCTGCCCGCTGCATGGATGGACGATGCAACTCGACAGCGGGGAAGCTGTCGCGCCTGACTGTGGCTGCACGCACCGTTACCGGGCGCGCGTGGACAAAGGCGAGGTGTATCTCAATCTTTCCTGATGCTGGAAATAAAAAATATTATTCTTCTGGAGCAATGATGAAAATTGAAGTTCTGTATGCGGAGCATGGCGACCTCGATCAACTGGCCGATCTGCTTACCGAACTGTTCACGCTGGAAAACGATTTTCGCCCGGATCGTGAAAAACAGTTGCGCGGCTTACGCCTGATCCTGGACAACCCGGCGTTGGGCAAGCTTTTTGTGTTACGAGACCAAGGAAGGGTGGCGGGCATGGCGAATGTCTTGATTACCGTCAGCACGTCGGAAGGTTGCCGGGTGGCGGTGCTGGAAGACGTGATAGTCCGTGGCGAATACCGAGGCAAAGGGCTGGGGCGGCGTCTGGTTGAGCATGTTCTCGTTTGGGCAAAGGCAGAGGGAATGACGCGCGTCACCTTGCTGGCAGACCGGGATAACGAAGCCGCGCTGGGTTTTTACCGAAAGCTGGGCTTTGAGTCTTCGCATATGGCGGTGCTGCGCAGGCGGCTCGTTTCTCCATCGAACCGGTAAAGCCCGGAGTTTCAGTTTTGCCACATGCCCATCCACGACGTTGCTGTCTTTGTCATTCTCAGCCGGAAACATCATAATCGACGAAAAGTTGGGAGCATTACCTCAAAACTGGTATGGCAACGATTATAATCGTTGCGTTCTAACGGGTATGAGATACGAAAATGGCAAACAGTAACGGAATCGGGAAAATATTGCATGCGATCTTCGTCCCTGCCATCGCCCTGCTGAACCGCCTGGGCTACACCAAGAAATTCACGCTGTTGTGGCTGTTGTCCATGATTGCGATTGCCGTGGTGGTGTACAGCCTGTTTGTCAGCCTCGAGCAGGTTATCCAGCCATCGCGGCAGCAACTGGAAGGCCTCGCGCTGGTCAAGCCGGTTTCCCGTACCGTGCAAGCCATCCAGTTACACCGAGGAATTTCGGCCGCGCTGCTCGGCGGCAACGAGACCATGCCGGACAGGCGCGCCGCACAAGAAAGAGAGGCGGCGACAGCCTTCGATGCGATGGAAGAAAAACTGCCTGCCGGCCTGGCTTCCGGCAAGGATTTCCGGCTTATCAAGTCAGCTTGGGAGCATTTGCGCAAGGCAGGCCTGGGATTGACGGTCGCCGAAAATTTTGCCGCGCATACCCGCCTGATCGAGCAACTCCAGCAATTCGAGGTGCTCATCGCCGACGAGTATTTGCTGACTCAGGATCCTGAACTCGCTTCGTTTTACCTGATCGACACCGCCATCAACAAGTTGCCGCATACGCTCGAGCGCCTCGGGCAGATCCGGGCGTATGGCACCGGCATCCTAGCCAGAAAAAAAGTCACCGAACCCCAGATGATCGAGTTGAAGGTCATGGCCGCCGAACTCGAAAACACGCACAAACTCCTCAGCATTAACCTGGACAAGGCCGGCCGTTATAACCCGGCGATCCAGAAACAGCTCCTCGCGGTATCCGGCGACATTACCGGTTCCGCACGTGAAATTACCGGCCTTGTGACATCGGACATTTTCACCGGCCATTTTATCACATCTCCCGATTCATTCCTGGACGTAGCCACGGCGGCGATTGACAGAAGTTACGCGCAAATGCACAACACTTTGCTGCCGATGGCCGAATCGCTCATCAAGGCACGTATCGCCCGCGCAAAAAAGACGCTATATGAAAGCACCGGCATCGCCTTGCTGGCGTTCATGGTGGTGGTTTATTTCTCGGTCAGCATGTACTACGCCATTATCGGCAGCATCCAGTCGCTGGCTCGCTCCGCGCGCGCTTTTGCCGACGGCGACCTGAACACGCGCATCAGGCTCAACACGCGCGACGAGATCAGCTTGGTGAGCGACAGCTTCAATGAAATGGCCGACGGGTTCAATGCCATGCTTGAGGCGCGCAAGCGCGCCGAGGAGTCGCTGGTAAAGGAAAGCCGCAAGAATGAAACGCTGTTGCGTGCGGCCAGCGACGGTATTCATGTCCTCGATCTTGAAGGCGACGTGGTGCAGGTGAACGACGCGTTCTGCAAGATGCTCGGCTACACGGCGGGCGAACTGGCAACCATGAATGCGGCGCAATGGGATGCGCAATGGACGGCGGCGCAAATCAAGGCGAACATCGCGGGGCTGGGGGATGCCGCCGTCATGCTCGAAACGCGGCATCGCCGCCGCGACGGGAGCATCATCGACGTTGACATCAGCATCGTCAGGGTGGATGTCGACGGGCGGCAACTGGTGTATTGCTCGGCGCGCGATGTCACCGAACGAAAGCTGGCGGAGCGGGCGCTGGTCGAAAGCCAGGGGAAACTTCGCGCCGTTGTTGAAACGGCACTGGATGCAATGGTTCAGATGAATGCCGAAGGGATCATCACCGGGTGGAACAACCAGGCGGAAAAGGCTTTCGGATGGACACGCGAGGAAGCAATCGGGAAATATCTGCACAAAACAATCATCCCGCCCCAGTACCACGAAGCACATCTGCATGGGTTGAAACATTTCCTGCGCTCCGGCAAGATCAACTTGTTAAATTCGCGGGTCGAGTTGCTTGGCCTGCATCGCGATGGCCATGAATTCCCCATCGAATTATCCGTTACCGCAATCAACGTGGCGGGCGAGTACGAGTTCAATGGCTTCATCCGCGACATCACCAAACAGAAGAAATCCGAGGAGCTGATCTGGAACCAGGCCAATTTCGACACCCTGACTAGCCTGCCCAACCGCCGCATGTTCCACGACCGCCTAGAGCAGGATATCAAGAAGGCGCATCGCGCCGGCCTGAAAACGGCGCTGTTGTTCATTGATCTCGACAAATTCAAGGAAGTCAACGACGCACTGGGGCACGGCATGGGCGACGTCCTGCTGAAGGAAGCCGCACGCCGTATCAGCGGGTGTGTGCGCGAAACCGATACCGTGGCACGTTTGGGAGGAGACGAATTCACCGTCATCCTGGCGGAGCTCGGCGATACCACCAGCATCGAGCGGATAGCCGAATGTATCCGGCAAAGCCTGTCCGAACCGTTCCGGCTCGGGGACGAAATAGCCTATATATCCGCCAGCATCGGCATCACGCTGCATCCCGATGATGCCGCCGAGACGGAAGGCCTGCTCAAGAGCGCCGACCAGGCGATGTATGCGGCCAAAAACAAGGGGAGCAACCGTTTCGAATATTTCACGCAGTCGATGCAGCAGGCGGCGCAAGCGCGGCTGCGCCTGACCAACGAGCTGCGCGGCGCACTGGCCGCCGGGCAGTTCAGGATTTATTACCAGCCCATCGTGGATATGGCTACCGGCCGCATCAACAAGGCGGAAGCGCTGATCCGCTGGCAGCACCCGGCGCTCGGCATGGTCAGCCCGTCCGAGTTTATTCCGCTGGCCGAGGAAACCGGATTGATTGTCGGGATCGGCGACTGGGTATTCAGGGAATCGGCGCGCCAACTGAAACAATGGAGAACGCTGCACAACGCCGGGCTCCAAATCAGCGTGAACGTATCTCCCGTGCAGCTATGCAGCACCGGCGATTGCGCGGGCAAAGCATGGTTCTCTTATTTGCAGGGGCTGGATCTGCCGGGGAAAAGCATGGTTGTCGAAATCACCGAGGGGTTATTGCTGGATGCGGATTCCGGCGTTGCCGGCAAGCTGCTCGAATTCCGCGACGCGGGCATCCAAGCGGCAATCGACGATTTCGGCACGGGCTATTCGTCGCTGTCCTACCTGAAGAAATTCGATATCGACTACCTGAAGATCGACCAGTCGTTCGTGCGCGACCTGGTATCCGACCCGGACGACATGGCGCTATCCGAGGCCATCATCGTGATGGCGCACAAGCTCGGCCTCAAAGTGATCGCCGAAGGGGTGGAAACGGAGGCGCAACGCAAGCTCCTGTCCGATGCGGGATGCGATTATGCGCAAGGGTATTTATTTTCAAGGCCAGTGCCTGCCGGAGAGTTTGAGGAGTTGTTGAAGAGCGTTTTAACAAGGGATTTGTAGGGCGGGCTCTGCACGTCGGAACGGGCTATTTTCCATTTGAAGGCGAAATGGAATTAGCCGAATATTTCTACGCGGTTGCGCCCCAGTTCCTTTGCGCGGTAGAGCGCCTGGTCCGCTTCGCCGATAAGATTCTCAAGCGTCGCCTCATGTTTGGTCGGCGTGATGCCGATAGAGAGTGTGACCTTGAAAGAAATTTTTTCGCAGCGAATTTCGGTATCGGCGATCACGACACGCAGCCGCGTGGCAATTATCCTCGCTTCATCCAGATCGGCATCGGGCAGAAACACCGCGAACTCTTCCCCGCCATAGCGCACCAGCAGGTCATGCGGCCTCAGGTTTTCCGCCATACATCTGGCGACGGTTTTCAAAGCAATATCGCCAACGAGATGCCCGTAGGTATCGTTTACCCGCTTGAAGTGATCGATATCCGCAACCATCACAGCGAATGGCAGCTTGTTAAGCACGCAGCGATGTAAGGCGCGCGGGAAAGCGTTGCCCATCCAGTGGCGGTTATAAATCCCGGTCAGAGCGTCAACGTAGGCCTGATGCTCAATCTGCATCTTTTTGTTCTGCGAAGCTATGAGCGCCATGTTGTCGTGGCGCATCCGCCCGGCAATAATCTCCAGCAGGTTGCGCGCGATTTCGTGGGAATGGTCAACCAGCGACCATACCGTATCGTGGGGAACGGCCAATATGCGTGCCGGACCGGTAGCGACAACCAGAGCCGATGGGTGTTTGCCATCCACCAGAGATATTTCCCCCGCGCATTCCGTAACAAGCAGCATGGCATGTTCCAGCGTCTCCTGCGCAACCAGATGAACGCTTAGCTTGCCTTCGAGTATCAGGTAAAGATGGCGATTCGGTGTATCGGGTTGCAGCAGCTTTTCGCCCGCAGCCAAGTTCCGTATGGAGCAATGCTCCAGCATATACTCGACACTGGTGAAATCCATGCCGCGAAACAGGAAATTCTGCTCCGTCAGGGCGCGGTCTGCCGGACTCATACGGTCGGTTTGATTCGTGTAGTCGAGTGGATTCATATTTGTTCGCCTTGCCAATGTTGCAAAGTAGTTGGCTGATTCTGGAAGAATTAGCGAAACACTATCGTCTTGGTGCCGCAAATCAGCACACGGTCTTCGATATGATAGCGCAGGCCGCGCGCCAGCACGTTTTTTTCGATATCCTTGCCGTAGCGCACCATATCTTCCACGGTGTCGCCGTGGTCGATGCGCGTGGTGTCCTGCTCGATGATCGGGCCGGCATCCAGCTCATCGGAAACATAATGGCAGGTCGCGCCGATCAGCTTCACGCCGCGATGGTAGGCCTGATGGTAGGGTCTGGCCCCGGCGAAGGACGGCAGGAAACTATGGTGGATATTGATGATGCGCCCGGCATAGCACGCACATAAATCCGGCGGCACGATCTGCATGAAGCGCGCCAGCACCATGCAATCGCCGCGATGCTGCTCGAACAGCACGGCGATCCTGTCGAAAGCGGCGGCCTTGGCTGGTTCGTCATTATTCGGCATATCGACATAAATAAACGGGATGCCGTGCCATTCGACGAAACCGCGCAGGTCTTCATGATTGGAGATCACACAGGGGATATCCACCAGCAACTCGCCACTGCGCCAGCGGTGCAGCAGGTCGTTGAGGCAGTGATCCTGTTTGCTGACCAGCAACACCACACGCTTCCGCACGGCGGAATCGCTGACATGCCAGCTCATGCGGAACTTTTCTGCCAGCGGCGCAAAATGACTGCGCAACTCCCCCGCATCGAACGGCAGCGAATCGGCGCGGATTTCCTGGCGCATGAAAAAGCGCTGCGTCTCCAGATCGGTATGGTAGCTGGCTTCGACGATAAAGCCGCCATGCTGCGCGACAAAACCGCTCACCGCCGCGACGATGCCGACCCGGTCCGGGCAGGAGATAGTCAGTGTGTAGCGGTGGGTGGTGGTCATATCGTTATTCCGTGGTTATGGTTGGAGAGATTTTAACGGATAACAGCGGAGGGTTTGTAAAAATTGGAGGTCTGGGCAAACTTGGCAAGGGCGTACAATGGCTCTGGTGTGCATAAAGCCGGTATTGGTGGAAGGCAGGAATGTGCCAATAGCTGACCCTTCGGGGTTAGAAAATAATCCACGGCTGGCGAGGTGAAGCTATACCTATCTAATTTTTGCCACCTCCCATTCCGCGACACCGTCCCGCAAATGCGCAGACTTAAAACCCTCCTTGCGCAGCAGCTCTACTGCATCAATCGCCATCAGACAATAAGGACCACGGCAGTAGGCAACAATCAGCCTGTCCTTTGGTAGCTCCGCAAGCCGCTGGCGCAGCTCGTCGATTGGAATGGAGCGAGCGAATGGAAGGTGTGTTGCCAGATACTCCTCGGTTGGGCGTACATCCAGCACAACCACTTCCCCTCGGCGCGCCATTTTCATCAGCGTTTCACGATCATTGGGCACCAACTCGTTCGGTTGTGTAGCGATTTTCTGTAATTCCATTTGCAGCCCAATCAGACGATCTTCGGCCAGAGAATGGATATGCACCCATAAATCGGCGACCGTCTTGTTGGCCAGACGATAGGAAATGTTTTTACCTTTCCGCTCGGTTTCAACCAGATGGGCGCCCCGCAATTCGCGCAGATGGGCGCTGGCCAGCTTCATGCTGATAGAAGCCTCACGCGCAAGCGTTTCAACCGTCTTTTCACCCTGGCAAAGCAGTTCGATCAACTCCAGCCGTTTGGGGCTTGAGAATACCTTGCCAATCCGTGCCACCTGTTCATAAAGCAGGTCTTTGATCTTGCGTGCGCCTTTCACCATAACAATCCGATAATTATTTGATTCAGAATTATAGCAACAAACAATCTACCAGCAATTCCATTGACATCGTATGCAGATATTGCTTTAATCAATCTAATCGCTATTAGATTGATTGAACAGCGGAGGAAATTATGAAATACCTGATGATCCTGAACGACGCTCCTTATGGCACGGAGCGCAGCTACAACGGATTGCGGCTTGCGCGCTCACTGCTCAAGACGGGCGAAGCGGAGATCAAGATGTTCCTTATCGGCGATGCGGCAGCATGCGCCAAAAACGGGCAAAAGGTGCCGCAGGGCTATTACAACATCGGCGACATGCTGGGCATGGTGGCGCGCAATGACGGCGAAGTCGGTGCGTGCGGTAGCTGCCTTGACGCGCGCGGAATAGCAGACGCAGATATGATCGAAGGCGTGTCGCGCAGTACCATGGATCAACTCACCGCATGGACGCAGTGGGCCGATAAAGTTATCGTTTTTTAAGGTGAATGAGATGAGCCACACGGTATTGATATTGGGCGCTGGAATCGGCGGCATCGTTGCCGCCGAGACGTTGCGCAAGTTGCTGCCCGCTTCCGACCGCGTGATTGCGGTGGATCGCGCCGGGCAGCATTTTTTTCCGCCCTCGCTGTTGTGGCTGATGGTGGGTGAACGGAACCCTGAAGAGTTTTCCCGGCCGCTGGATCGGCTGCTTCGTCGCGGCATCGAATTTCGCCAAGGCAGCGTCACGCGGATTGATCCCGCACAGCGGGAAGTGGAAATCGACGGGCAACCCCTGCGTGCCGATGCGCTGGTGATTGCACTGGGTGCGGAGTACGCACCGGAGGCCACTCCCGGCCTCGCCGAAGCCGGGCTTTGCATTTACACGATGGAAGGCGCAACCTCGATCCGCGACGCGCTGGCCCGATTTTCGGGCGGGCGCATTGTCGTCCTGACCGCGGCGCCGCAATACAAGTGCCCGGCTGCGCCCTACGAGACCGCGCTGCTGGTGGATAGCTATCTGCGCAAGCGCGGCCTGCGCGAGAAGACCGAAATAGAGTTCTTTGCCGCCGAACCGCGACCGATGTTCGTCGCCGGCCCCGAGATGGGCGCCGCCGTGCGCGGGATGGTCGAGGAGCGCGGCATAGCTTACCACCCCGAGCATCAGGTGAAAGAAATTGACCCGGCCAATCGCCGCATTTCGTTCGCCAATGGCGTTAGCACCGGATACGACCTGCTGCTTTATGTTCCGCCGCATCGCGCTCCGGCGGTGGTGCGCGAGGCAGGCTTGACCAACGAAAGTGGCTGGATTCCCGTAGACCGCCACACGCTGCAAACAAAATTCGAAAACGTCTTCGCCATCGG
>MGWP01000030.1:8978-39066 GCA_001801055.1 Gallionellales bacterium GWA2_55_18
TACCGCCGTTTCTGAAGCAACGCATCGCATTCGACAGCGAACAATTTAAGGAAAAAACTATGTTCAAGTTTTCACTCGTCGAATTTTCCATCCGCCGCCCGAAGCTGGTTGTCTGGGCGACAGTGGCACTCACGCTGCTATTTCTCACCCAATTCCCACATATCAAGACTGACACAAACCCGAAGCACATGCTGCCGGAAAACTCCAGCGTGCGTATCTGGAACGACGAGGTGGACAAGACTTTCTCACTTTATGAGGACACTATCGTCGTGGGCGTGGAAAACAATGCGGGCGTACTGAACCGCGAGACCCTGACACGCATCGCCCGCGTCACCGACGCAATCATCAAGCTGGAAGGGGTGGCGAGCCGCGACGTGAACAGCTTCACCACCATCACCAATGTCACCGCCGAGGAAGGCACTCTCAAAGTCGGGCCGCTCATGCCGGACGCGCCGCAGACCGATGCGGAAGTGGAAGCTCTGCGCGCGGCGCTGTTCGGCAACCCGCTGCTGGTCGACCGCGTGATCTCGAAGGACGGAAAGACCACGGCCATCTATGTGCCGCTGGAAAAGGGCGCCAATGGCGCCGTCATCGCCGCCAGTATCCGCGAGATTGTGGCCAAAGAGAAGGGGCCGGAGCGCTACTACGTCGCGGGCGACCCGGTGGCGCGTGACACCTTCGGCGCAGAGATGTTCAAGCTGATGGCGATCTTCGCGCCCATCGCCGGCATGATCATGTTCGCCGCGATCCAGCTCATGTTCCGCAACCTTGCGCTGTCCTTCGCCATGATGGGCGTGTCCATGGCGGCGATCATCTGGAGCATGGGGGCGCTGATCGGCGCCGGTTACCCGGTGCATATCATGAGCTCGATGGCACCGGTATTTTTGATGGCGATTGCCACCGACAGCATCCACATCTTCAACGAGTTCTATTTTCGCTACCGCGAGAAGCGCGACAAGCTCGCGGCGATCCGCGAGACCATGGCGGCGGTGAGCCGACCGGTGCGCTTCACGGCGCTCGCCACGACGGCGGGATTCGCCGTGCTGCTGTTCATGAACATCGTGCCGGTGCAGGTGTTCGGCGGGCTGATCGCCTTCGGCACCATCGTGTTGCGGCTGTTCTCCTTCAGCCTGATCCCGGCCATCCTCACTTTCGTCAAGGAAGAGAAAATTGCCAAAGCCGCCGAGAGCGAGAGCGTGGAACTGAACCGTACCGCGCGCTTCCTGCACCGCATTGCCGAAGTGGGCGCGACGCGCCCGCTGGCCACCGCGCTGGTCGGCTCGGTGCTGGTGGCGGTGGCCATCGTCGGCACCACGAAGATTCACGTCAACAACAACCTGGTGGCCTGGTTCAAGCAATCGAGCGAAATCCGCATAGCCGACACGGCGATGAACCAGGCCTTGGGCGGCACATCGCTCGGCTATCTGGTGGTGCAGTCCAATGAGCCGGATTTCATGAAACGGCCGGAAGCCATGCGCTGGCTGGAGGGGCTGCAACACCACCTGGAAACCATGCCGGTAGTGGGCAAGACCTTCTCTGTCGCCGATTACGTGAAACGCATCAACCGCGTGCTGCACGATGACGAGCAGAAATTCGACACGGTTCCTGAGACACAGGACATGGTCGGTCAATATCTGTTCCTGTTCAGCATGTCGTCCAAACCCGCCGACCTGGATAACGTCGTAGACCCCACGTTCCAGAAAGCCAATCTGTGGGTGCAGTTGAAAACTTGGGATGCGGAAGCCATGCGTCAGGTGATTCAGGCAGCGGACTCCTATCAGAAGGCCCACCCGCTGGCGGTGACAGTGAAACCGGCGGGTATCGCCTACTTCAACCTGGTGTGGAACGATGAGGTGCTGGGCGATATGGCGCTGGGTTTCACGCTGGCTCTGGCCGTGGTGTTTGTCATCCTTGCACTTAACTTTCGCTCGGTCGGATGGGCACTGGTCGGCTACATGCCGCTGCTGTTCACTATCCTGCTGATTTATGGCGTGGTCGGCTTTGTCGGCAAGGACTTCGACATGCCGCTGTCGGTGCTGAGTACGCTGTCGCTCGGCATGGCGGTGGATTTCTCCATCCACTTCATCAACCGCTTCCGGCAGCGGCTGGCCGAGACGGGTGACGGCACGAATGAGGGGGCGTTGCGGGAGGCGCTGTTGTGGGCAGCGGCGCGACCGGGCAAAGGAATTCTGCGCAATGCGCTGCTGTTCGCTTCTGCCTTCTCGGTGATGCTGTTCGCACCCCTCACGCCCTACATCGCGGTGGGCGCCTTCATCGTCTCGATGATGCTGCTCTCCGCGCTGCTCACCATCCTCTATCTGCCCGCTCTGGTGATACTTGGGCGAAATTGGCTGTTTGACGAACCCAAGCTGGCGGCGAGTCACGCCCCGGCACTTGCTAAAGGAGATTGAAATGAAACACTGGTGGATATGGATAATCACCGCACTGCTGCCCTTGGCATTCACGAGCCAGGCGCTAGCTCTCTCGGGCGAGGAGGTGATGAAAAAGTCGCAGGCCGCCTTCCTCTATCCGGGCAAGGATTTCAAGGCGCGGGTGGTGATGAAGCTCATCAATAAGAACAGCCAGGAGCGTGTGCGAGAACTTACCATGCTGCGCAAGAACATGGGCGAGCCGGGCGGCGAGCAGAAGTATTTCATGTATTTCTTTCAGCCGTCCGATGTCAAGGACATGACCTTCATGATTAACAAGTATCCGGCCAGGGATGACGACCGCTGGATGTTCATTCCCGCCATCAACATGGTCAAGCGCATCGCCGCGCAGGACAAACGCTCCAGCTTCGTCGGCTCCGACTTCACTTACGAGGATGTCTCCGGCCGCGATATCGAGGACGATAGCCACATCGTCGAGCGCGAGGAGAAAGTGGGCGACCGCGACTGCTATGTGGTGAAGAGCGCGCCGAAAGGCGCGGATTCAGACTTCGGCTACAAGTTTACCTGGGTAGATAAAGCCAATTTTTTGCCACTCAAGGAAGAGCAATACGACAGGAAGGGTACCCGTTACAAGCAATTCACCGCCGATGAAATCGCCGATGTGAAAGGTATCCCCACGGCGGTCAAGCGCACCATGAAGAATTTGCAGACCGGCCATCGCACAGAGGCTACTTACCTCAAGACTGACTATGGCCTCGGCATCGAGGACAGCCTGTTCTCCGAACGCTTCCTGCGCCAGCCGCCGCGCAAGTGGATTGACTGATGCTGCGAACGACCACGCTCATCGCGGCTCTTCTATTAGCACCGCTGGCGGCACGGGCGGAGGTCGCGCTCTCCGGCTTTTTGCAGCAGAACACCGCCTTCAACACCGCCGGGCAAAACCCGGATGGCCGCCATTACAAGTGGCTGGAGGAGCGCGCCCAGATCAAGCTCGATGCCACCGGCGATGCCTGGCGGCTGCTGGCGAAAGGCGATCTGGCTTACGATCATATTGGCCGCCAAGATGAGAGTGAGCTGCGCGAGGGCTACGTCGACTATGCGGGAGGCAACTGGGACTTTCGCTTTGGCCGGCAGGTCATCACCTGGGGCTTGGGTGACCTGGTGTTCGTGAACGACTTCTTTTCCAAAGATCATGAGGCAATCTTCGCCGGGCGGCCGCTGGAATACCTCAAGCGCGGCGTGGATGCAGTGAAGCTGGGCGCCTATCCCGAGTTTGCTTCATTCGAGCTGGTGCTGTCGCCGAATTTCCGTGAAAGCCGCATCCCGGACGCGCGCCGATTCTGGCTTTACGGCACGATGCCAGCGGTCGTCAACAGTGAAACCGTCAAACCGGGGCAAGGGGACATCGGATTGCGCGCTTACCGCGATGTCGCGGGCTATGATACGGCGCTCTACTTGTATCGCGGCTTCCAGCGCACGCCCTCGATGCGGCCAGACAGCATGACGGCGCCGACGAAAATCACGTATTTCTACCCCAAGCTCTCAGTCTATGGTGCCAGCTTGTCCGGACGTGCGGGCGAAGGGGTGTTGAGCCTGGAAGCGGCTTATTACGATTCGCGTGATGATCGCGCGGGGAACGACTTCGCCGTGCCTAACTCGCAGACGCGGCTGCTCGCCGGTTATCAGATACAGCCAGCGGAAGATACCTCGCTCGGTTTTCAGTACTACGCCGAGATCATGCACGACTACGGTGCCTACCTCGCCACGCTGCCCACCGGCTTTCCGGTCGAGGAGCACTGGAGCCATACCGTCACGGCGCGTCTAACGCAATTCTTTCTGCATCAGACGCTACGGCTTTCCGCCTACGCCTCGTACAACGCCAGCAACGGCGACCGCTACGTGAACCCGGAGTTGCGCTATAGTTTTATCGATAAGGTCTGGGGTGCGGTCGGCGCCAACCTCTTCGGCGGCAAACCATGGGGCCAGTTCGGGCAACTCGCGCGCGACGACAACGCGTACCTCCAGGTCCGTTACGAATTCTGACTTCAACCATGAAACGCAGAGGAGACAGCTTCCCAGTCTGGTCCAGCCTCGTACGTCCGCAATGTGTCGTAAGAGACATTTGAGGTTGCAATCCGCAGCCTGAATGCGGACGTTCAGGACTCATCTGATCGTATCAGTTTCGGTTATTGATGCGCGGCGGCTTTAGGTCAGCCGCAATTTTCTCATAACCACATTCTTAGCATTGTTGTATTGTTCACCGCACACCATTAAGATAGCAATCAATTACTATCTTGGTGTCGATTCGTGTCTTCTCAAAAAATCAAAATACTGTTGGTTGGGGTTGGGCTGCTAATTGTTTTTTCTTGGGTCGTCGTCACCCAAGGGCCATTGGCTCCGGTCAAAGTCACGGTCGAGAAAGTTCAAGTCGGCAATCTTGCCAATGGTGTGTTCGGTATCGGCACGTTGAAGGCTAGGCGCAGTTACAACTTGGCCCCCACCATGACGAGTCGGGTGAAAAGCGTGCTGGTCGATCAGGGGGATAGCGTTGTTGCGAATCAGGTGCTGGCCGAGATGGATCCGGTCGATCTGGATGATAAGTTGGCAGGCAGCCAGCACATGGTCGAGAAAACGGCCAATGCAATTCTAGCGGCAGAAGCGCAACTCAGTGAAGCTCAAAGCCGCTTCAAAACTATCGCAGCAACTGCGACTCGGTATCAGGAGTTGCGTGAAGGCGGTTTTGTCAGCCAAGAGATGTTCGATGCGAAGCAGCACGAGAAGAATGCCGCCTCATCTGCATTGGCGGCATCTTCTGCGAATCTAGCCATCGCCCGCGATGAATATGCACGAGCTCAAGCTGATACCCATGGTATAGGTAAGGCGCGTGCGCAAACACGCTTGCTCAGTCCGATCAATGGCATGGTGGCCGCTCGGTTGGTTGAGTCCGGCAGCACTCTTGTTGGCGGACAGGTTGCTTTTCTGGTAATTGATCCAAATAGTCTGTGGGTGGAAACGCGCATTGCGCAACAACAAGCGGGATTGGTTCGTGTCGGGCAAGTGGCAGAAATCGTGTTGCGCTCACAACCGCATGCCTCACTTGTGGGCAAAGTTGAACGCATCGATATGGTGAGCGACGCGGTAACCGAAGAACGTATCGTCAACGTTTCGCTCAATAGCGCACAAGCCAGCATCGGCGAATATGCGGAAGTCACGCTCAAGCTGCCTGAACTGAATGACACGCGCAGCATCCCCAGTGCAGCCCTTAAACGAGTAGATAAACAGGATGGCGTATGGATCTTGCGGGGTAGCAAGGTCGCGTTCAAGCCCGTCAAGATCGGCCTCACCAACCTGGATGGCCGCACCCAAATACTGGATGGCCTGAGCGATGACGATGAAGTGATCGTGTATAGCCAGCAGGCATTGCGCGCTGACCTCAAAATCAAAGTCATGCCCGAACTGATGCAACGCTGAACCATGATCAATCTGGCGGGGCGCGATATTTTGCATGGCTGGGGAAAATTCGTTTTCACCGGCGTTGGTTTGGGTTTGCTGATCGGTGTGACGCTGACCATGGCAGGCGTTTATCGCGGCATGGTGGATGATGCGCGTGTGCTGATCGAGAATGCAGGTGCCGATCTGTGGGTGGTGCAGCAGGATACCTTGGGGCCGTATGCCGAACCCTCCAGTGTGCATGATGATGTGGTCAAAGATTTGCTGGGCTTGCCGGGCATTCGAGAAGCGGGAAATGTTACCTATCTGACGATGCAGATACGCCACAACAGCAAAGACATACGCGTAATGCTGGTGGGCTATGAAACGGGCAAGCCGGGCGAGCCTGCATATCTTGTCGCAGGTCGTCCAATCACGCGCTCTCACTACGAAGCACTGGCCGACATCAAAACAGGTCTTGCGCTAGGCGACACAGTCACCATCCGCCGTCATGAATATACTGTTGTTGGATTAACGCGCCGCATGGTCTCATCCAGTGGCGATCCGATGATCTTTATCCCACTAAAGGATGCGCAGGAAGTACAGTTCCTCAAAGACAACGATGCGCTCGTCAACGAACGTGCGCGCACTGCCGCCAATCCCGCTTTCAACCGTCCGGGTGTTCCCGGATTATTGGAGGCGATACAAGCCAGTCAGACCTCTAGCCGTTTCGTGAATGCCGTGTTGGTACGCACCGTGCCGGGTAGCGAAGCTACAGTATCCGAACAGATCGTGCGCTGGAAACACCTGCAAGCCTACTCTAAAGATCAGATGGACGAGATTTTGGTGGCGCGCCTGATCGCCACTTCGTCCAAACAGATATTCATGTTCCTTGTGATCCTCGCCATCGTTAGTGCGGCCATCGTCGCCTTCATTATTTTCACCATGACCATGAACAAGGTGCGCGAGATTGCGGTGCTCAAACTGATCGGGGCGACCAACAACACCATCAGCGGCATGATCCTGCAACAAGCCTTGGGATTGGGTTTGATTGGATTTTTGGTGGGTAAATTGTCGGCGACGCTGTGGGCGCCTTTGTTTCCAAAATATGTTTTGCTGCTGTCGGGCGATGCCGTTTTGGGATTCTTTCTGGTGATGCTCATGTGCGCGCTTGCCAGCGTCTTCGCCATTCGCGCTGCGCTGCGTATCGACCCCGCAACGGCGATCGGGGGTTGAGATGAGTGAACCTGCCATTCATATCGAGAATCTGAAAAAACGCTACGGCGAGGGCGATACCGCCGTGGATGCACTCAAAGGCGTGGACATGACCATCTGGCCGGGGGAAGTCGTTGGCTTGGTCGGCCCCAGCGGTTCCGGCAAAAGCACGCTTCTCAAATGCCTGGGGGCAGTTATCGAGCCCACCGCTGGGCGCATGACGTTGGGGGGGCAAACTATTTTCGACGAAGAATGGAAGATCGAAGATTTGCGCACACTGCGTCGCGACCGCATCGGGTTCATATTCCAAGCTCCTTACCTCATTCCGTTCTTGGATGTTACCGACAACGTGGCTTTGCTGCCGATGTTGGCGGGCGTGTCGAATACCGACTCGCGTATCCGCGCACAAGAATTGTTAGCGGCACTGGGTGTGGGTCACCGTTCCAAAGCGGCTGTTTCTCAACTATCGGGTGGCGAACAACAGCGTGTCTCCATCGCGCGCGCATTGGCCAACCATCCGCCCGTCATTCTGGCTGATGAACCCACTGCGCCACTGGATAGCGAACGCGCGCTCAACGTGGCGCGAATTTTGAATCAGATGGCGGAGCAATATCAAACCGCCATCATCGTCGTGACCCATGACGAGAAGATCATTCCCACGTTCAAGCGCATCTATCACATTCGTGATGGGCGTACTTATGAGGAAGCGGGCGAAGGCCGGCATGTTTAACGATTTATTCGAAGGAGAGAAATCTTGAATCAAGAAATAGCAAAGAAACGCATGAGCTCAGAAGAGCGTCAGGATGAGATCATCCGTGTGGCGGTGGAGTTGGCTGCCGATAAGGGCGTGGACAGCGTCACCACACAAGACATGGCCGATGCCATGAACCTCACACAAGGCGCGATCTTTCGACACTTTGCGACCAAGAACGACATCTGGTTCGCCGTCATCGTTTGGGTGCGCGAACGCCTGATGAAAGTATTGGACAAGGCTGCGTCCGACGCGACCGATCCATTGAACGCCATCGAGCGCATGTTCTTTGCGCACATTGCATTCATCAGCAAACATCCTGCTATTCCTCGTTTGCTGTTCTCCGAGTTGCTACACAAGAAGAACGGCAAGTTGCGCCAACTCATCGAGGGAATCATCTCAGGATATGAAGCCAAGGTCGCCGGTTTGCTAGATGCCGCCAAGTCGCAATCCTTGGTACCGGACAATCTCGATAGCCAAAGCGCGGCAGTGCTCTACATCGGTATGATTCAAGGCTTGGTCATGCAGTCATCTATTTTTGGAGGCAAGCGCGCCCTCCAGCAGCAGGCAGAAAAAACCTTCCCGATCTTTTTGCACGGCATCAAAACACGTAGTTGATTATTTCAATTTTTTTACCCACACAAGGAGTCGCCATGAAGAAGCAATCGATTTTAGCCGCATCCATTATCACTTTCGCAGTGTCCGTTTCTCATGCACAAGCAGCAGAGCCGCTTGAGCTACAAAAAGTGATGAAGGAGTTGGGCAAGAACATGCAGTTCATCACCGACGGCATCTCGCGCGAAGACTGGGAATTGGTTGCCAAGACGGCGCCACTGATAGCGGCGCATCCACAACCGCCGATGTCCGAAAAAATGCGCATCATAAGTTTCATGGGTACGGAGATGTCAAAGTTTAAAGCATTTGACGGCGACACCCATGAGGCTGCACATGAGCTTGAACATGTCGCACATGAGAAGGACGGGCAGAAAGTCATCGCTGCGTTCCAGAAGGTGCAAACCACCTGTTTGAATTGCCATCAGACTTTTCGTGGCAAGTTTGTTGAACATTTTTACGGTACTGCAAGCAAGTAAATTAGTCATTGGTGTGCAATCACATAGGGAGAAAATATTATGAAGAGCTGCAAATTGAGTTGGATTTTGGTTGCCGTGCTGTCCGTTATCGTTGCCGCCTTGGGGTACAAATTTACGGTAGGTAATGTGAAGCCTTCGGACGATGGTCGTCAGGCGGTTATGTTGAGTAAAGATGAACGCAACGCTTTGTTGTTGGAGATGCGTGTGTGGTTGCAAAGTTAGCAAGGCATATTGGCAGCGGCTTCCGCAAAAGATTTCGATGCGATCATCAAATCAGCCAAAGCATCTGGAATGGGTGCCGAGGCAGATACTTCCGGCTCCTTGTTCAGGAAACTTCCTGTCGAAATGAAGACACTGGGTTTTGATACGTGCGGGAAACTTGATGACATCGCCGCTGAAGCGACAAAGTCAAAAGACAGCAATCAGGTAGTGACCAAGCTGAGTATTGCCATGAATAACTGCATCGCATGCCACGAGATGTATCGCTTCGTTGAAGAAGCCAAATAAACCAAGTCAAACCGTTCGGGTTCGGCATTCATTTGAAAGAAAGGTGCCATAAATTATGACTAAACTCAAACAACCACGAGGCTGGCTGATAAGTTCGCTCTCGATCGTGGCGATCCTATTTGGTTTGATGACGATTAAAGAAGGTGGTGCGGTATTGCTGGGAAACGAGGCGGCAGTCGCTGCGGCCGGGAACTATGTGCCATTCGTGCTATGGTTCAATTTCTTGTCTGGCTTTGCCTACATTGCCGTCGGCGTTGGATTGTGGCTGCAACAACGTTGGGCTGTTTGGCTAGCCGTGGCAATTGCCACAGCAATCGCACTCACATTCATCGGGTTCGGCATGCACATCAATTCCGGTGGTGCTTATGAGCAACGCACGGTTATCGCGATGAGCATGCGTACTGCGGTGTGGTTTGTGATTGCGGGCGTGACGACCCATCTGTTGTTGCGCAAACGTATTTGAAGCTCTTGTGAAAGGTGATTTGCTTCAGGTCTCGTGATCTGAATGACGGCTTTGGAGTAAGAGGAATGCCGGATTGATTGACTCCTTCGGATCGTAACCTGCCCTTCACAAACAGAAAATTCGTGCCGTAAAGCAGATGGTCAAGGCATAAAACAGGTGCAGAAGGCCTTTACAGCGCCATCCCCTGGTCGCGCAGATATTCTTCGTAGTTGCCGTGGTAGTCGGTCACACCCTTGTCGGAAATCTCGAAGATGCGCGTCGCCAGCGAGCTCACGAATTCGCGGTCGTGGCTGACGAAAATCAGCGTGCCTTTGTATAGTTCGAGCGCGGTGTTAAGCGACTCGATGGATTCCATATCCATGTGGTTGGTCGGCTCATCCATCAACAGCACGTTGGGGCGTTGCAGCATCAACTTACCGAACAGCATGCGCCCCTTCTCGCCGCCGGACAGTACCTGCACCCTTTTTTTGGCTTCGTCGCCGGAAAACAGCAGACGGCCCAGCGTGCCGCGCACCATCTGGTCGTCGTCGTTCGGGCCGCGCCAGTAGGTCATCCAGTCCATCATGAGCTTGTCTTGGGAAAATTCGGCGGTGTTGTCCTGCGCGTAGTAGCCGATTTTGGCCTTGTCCGTCCATTTGATGCTGCCTGCGTCCGGCGCGAGATCACCCGCCAGACAGCGCAGCAGCGTGGTTTTGCCGATGCCGTTAGGGCCGATGATGGCGATTTTTTCGCCCGCGTCGATGCGAAAATTCACGTTGGAAAACAGCATCCGATCGAAGCCTTTGGATAACTTCTGCACCTCTACCGCCACGCGGTGCAGCTTGTCGCGCTCGTCGTATTCGAAACGGATGAACGGGTACTGGCGGCTGGACGGTTTGATATCTTCGATCTTGATCTTGTCGATCTGGCGCGCGCGCGAGGTGGCCTGTTTGGCCTTGGAAGCGTTCGCCGAAAAACGCGCCACGAAGGCTTTCAGCTCGGCCACTTTTTCCTTGGCCTTCGCGTTGTCCGTCGATTGCTGCTCGCGCGCCTGCGTCGAGGCCAGCATGTAATCGTCATAAGTACCGGGGTAAACGGTGATCTTGCCGTAATCGAGATCGGCCATGTGGGTGCACACGCTGTTCAGGAAATGGCGGTCATGCGAAATAATGACCATGGTGCAATTGCGCGCGTTGAGAATATCCTCCAACCAGCGGATAGTATTGATATCGAGGTTGTTGGTCGGTTCGTCCAGTAACAAGATGTCCGGAGTGGAAAACAGTGCCTGCGCCAGCAGCACACGCAGCTTGAAGCCGGGAGCGACTTCGCGCATCGGCCCGTTATGCAACCCGATCGGAATGCCCACGCCGAGCAATAATTCCCCGGCGCGCGGTTCGGCGGTGTAGCCGTCGTATTCGGCAAACTCGGCTTCCAGGTTGGCGGCCTGCATGTAATCTTCCTCGCTGGCATCCGGGTTGGCGTAAATCGCGTCGCGCTCCGACATCGCCGCCCACATCTCGGCGTGTCCCATCATCACCACATCCAGCACGCGTATATCCTCGAAGGCGAACTGATCCTGGCGCAACTTGCCGAGCCGCTCATCCTTGTCCAGCATCACGTTGCCGGAAGACGGCTCCAGATCGCCGCCGAGGATTTTCATGAAAGTGGTCTTGCCGCAACCGTTCGCGCCGATCAGCCCGTAGCGGTTGCCGTCGCCGAATTTTACGGATACATTTTCAAACAGGGGCTTCGCCCCGAATTGCATGGTGATATTGGCAGTGGAAAGCATTAAAATTCAATCGCGGAAAATTTTGGAGCGCGATTTTAACACCGTGCGGCGTTTATACCTTTGCTATGTAATAGCTTCGGGTGCATTTGAAGGTGTTGTTCAAGGTTGCTCTGGGAGCGCGGGCATCTTGCCCGCATCGCAATCATAGCTTCAACATCGCTCAAAACACGATGGATCATGTAAACCTGCGGGCAAGATGCCCGCGCTCCAGAAAACCGTTAATCTTTCCGCAGCACGATCCCGCGAAACCAGCCTCCGGCGAGCAACGGCACATCGCTGACTGTTTGCAACCCCGGCACTTCGCGCAGCACATCTTCGAACACCACATCCATCCTTGTAGCAATGCGGCGCGACAGCGGATTGAGCGCGCGGCGCAACCAAGCGCGCTGTTGCGGGCGCAGGAATTTATCGAAGATGATAATCGTGCCGCCGGGCTTGATTGTGCGCGCTGCCTCGCTCAGGCACTGCGCGGGTTGCGGCACAACGGCGAGAATGAGGTGCAGCACGGCATGGTCGAATTGTGCGTCGGCGAACGGCAATGCCATGCTGTCGCCCAGCACCCAATCCACCTGCAACCCCGTGCCGCGCGGCCTGGCGCGCGACAGCATCGCCAGGTTGAAATCGAGTGCGGTGTAACGATGCAGCGTCGGCAATAAAGGCAGATCAAGCCCGGTACCGGCACCGCTTAACAATACTTTTTCAGCCACATCAGACGGCAACGCGCACAACGACTTGGTGCGTGCCTTCAACAATGGCCGTTCTATGACCAAGTCATAGAGCGGCGCGATCAGGTTGTAACTCAGCCTGAGCAGCGGGTTTTCGCGGTAGGGTTGATCGGTATTAACCATAGTGCAAGTGTAGTGGAAATTTTGAGCGACAAGGTATAGAGTGCCAGAGCCTGTCTGTATCATCAAAGGATTGCTTCATCATTATTCACCAACCATAAGGAGAACATCATGAGCAAAACCGCCATCAATATCGGTATTTCCGAAAAAGACCGCAAGAAGATCGCCGAAGGCCTGTCGCGCATGCTGGCCGATACTTACACCCTGTACCTCAAGACCCATAACTTTCACTGGAATGTCACCGGGCCAATGTTTCAGACCCTGCACCTGATGTTCATGACCCAGTACAACGAAATCTGGCTGGCGGTCGACATGGTCGCGGAGCGCATTCGCGGTTTGGGCTACCCGGCACCCGGCACTTACAAGGAGTTCGCCGCGCTAAGCAGCATCAAGGATGCCAACGGTGTGCCCAATGCGAAGGAGATGATTAAGCAACTGGTCGACGGGCAGGAAACCGTGGTGCGCACCGCACGCGAATTATTGCCCATCGCGGAAAAGGCCGGCGACCAACCGACCGTCGATCTGCTCTCGGCGCGCATGATGGTGCATGAGCAAAACGCGTGGATGCTGCGCAGTTTGCTGGAAGAATGATGCGCTACAGGGTGCGCGCAAAATAATCTGCCGCGATGCCCGCGAACACCGCCGCACCGAACCAGTTGTTGTGCAAAAAAGCCGCGAAACAAGTTTCGCGGCTTCTGTCTTTTATCAGGGTGTAGTGATACAGCGCGATGCCTGCCGCGACCAGCAGCCCCGCATAAAACACCCAGCCCAATCCTGTCACCAGCCCCGCCCACGCCAGCAAAGCCAGCGTGGCGGCGTAACAGGCCATCACCGCCGCCACGTCGTATTTGCCGAAGAACAGCGCCGAGGAATGGATGCCGAGCCAGATGTCGTCGTCGCGATCCACCATCGCATATTCGGTGTCATAGGCAATCGCCCAGAACACATTGGCCACGAGCAACAGCCACGCTACCGGCGGTACGCTGCCCAGTTGTGCGGCGAAAGCCATCGGAATGCCGAAGCCGAACGCAATGCCGAGATAGGCCTGCGGGATAGCGAAAAAGCGTTTGGTGAACGGGTAGCTGGCGGCGAGCAGCACCGCCGGAACCGAGAGCAGCAGCGTCAAATTATTGAGCGGCTGGATCAACAGGAAGGCAGCGATGGACAGCGTCGCCGCCAGCCACAAAGCCTCGTTGGGCGCAATACGCCCGCTGGTGATCGGACGTTCCCGGGTACGTTTGACATGCTTGTCGATATGACGATCCGCGTAGTCGTTGATAACGCATCCGGCGGAGCGCATCAGCACGGTGCCAAGCACGAAAATGAGTGCGATGTGCCAAGCCGGATAGCCTTCGCCCGCGATCCACAAGCCCCACAGCGTCGGCCACAGCAGCAGCAGGATGCCAATCGGGCGATGCAGGCGCGTAAGCTGAATGTATAGCGATAGACGTTCGGTAACAGTCATTTCTGGTCGGGATGGTATTTTGTGGCCTCAAGAACGCAAAAGCCATGGCGGGCGTTAGCTTCGCACACCCGGAGGGTGCCGGGCAAGTTCAATGCCGGTTTTGTGCAGACGGCAAACCGCAAATTGCTTTCAGCGAATCAAAGATGGCGCAACAGCCGTGCCGTGCTGAATTGAGGCGCGGCCTACGATAATCGGGGTTTTGAAACAAAAATCAGACCTGCATGTTCATGATATCGTTATAAGCTTGCACCACCTTGTTGCGCACCTGTATAGTGGTTTGCAGACTGATGCTGGCTTTTTGCATCGAAATCATGGTGTCGCTCAGGCTGACACTGTTGTCGCCCAGCACAAATGCCTTGCGCATGGCTTCAGACTTGGCCTGAGCCTGAGCCACTCCGTCCAGCGACGATTTCAGCACATCGGCAAAATCCACTTTGCCGGGTTGCGTTGCATGGCTTGGTTCGCGCAATCCCGCAGCCGCTGCCGCGACGCGCATTTGCGCCAACAAACTGTTCACTGCCGAGGTATCCAATTCGCGCCTCCTTTTTTAGGTAAACGCACAATACCCGATCAACCGCCATCCCTATAATGGGAAAAGACGCGGGTTTACACCCCTATTCAAATGTTCAAAAGGCCTATTGCGGCTGATAATACGCGTAATGCCCGAGCGGCTTTGGGGTGTGGTTGAATCATATGGCTGAACAGGAAAACAAGGCAAAAAATCAATTCGGACAACTCAACATCCAACAGAAAATGGGATTGGCTGTTGGGGTTGCGGCGTTGTTCGCGCTCATTGCCGGGGCATGGATGTGGGGACAGACGCCGGATTACCGCTTGCTGTATAGCAATTTATCCGACCGCGACGGCGGTGCGATCATCGAGTCGCTGCAGCAGATGAATATCCCTTACAAGTTCGCCGAGGGCGGCGGTGCGTTGATGGTAGCTTCCAACAAAGTGCACGAGGCCCGGTTAAAGCTGGCTTCACAGGGGTTACCCAAGGGCGGTAATGTCGGTTTCGAACTGATGGAAAACCAGAAGTTCGGCATTACCCAGTTTGCCGAGCAGGTCAATTATCAGCGCGCGCTGGAAGGCGAATTGGCGCGCTCGGTCGAAAGTATCGGCGCGGTGGCCGCCGCGCGCGTCCATTTGGCCATCCCCAAACCCAGCGTGTTCGTCAAGGAACAGCAAAAACCCAGCGCATCCGTGGTGCTCTCATTGCAGGGCGGGCGACTGCTCGATTCCGCGCAGGTCAGTGCGATCATTCACCTGATTTCCAGCAGTGTGCCTGAAATGTCGGCCAAAAACGTGACCGTGGTGGATCAGAACGGCACGTTGTTAAGCGCCAACCATGATGGCAACACCAACGAAGGGTTGGATCCGAGCCAGCTCAAGTATGTGCAGCAAATCGAACAAAATTACACCAAACGCATTGAGGCTTTGCTGACCCCGATGCTCGGCGCGAACAACGTGCGCGCGCAAGTATCTGCCGATATCGATTTTTCGCGCACCGAACAAACTTCCGAGATTTACAAACCGAACCAGAACCCGAACGATAGCTCGGTACGCAGCCAGCAAAGCACCGAAGTGATAAACGGTTCCGGGCTCGGCGCAAGTGGAGTTCCCGGCGCGCTGACCAACCAGCCGCCAGTTCCGGCAACAGCGCCGATAGTCGCTGCGGCTGGCGCTCCAAGGGGAGCGGGAGCCAGCAGCAACGCCAACGTATCCAACCTGCAAAAAGAGTCCACGGTGAATTACGAGGTGGATCGAACCATACGCCACACGATATTGCCGGTCGGTTCCATCAAACACCTGTCGGTTGCGGTGGTGGTAAACGGCAACCGCAAGATGACCGATGCCAAGGGCAAGAGCGTGAGCAGGCCTTTGAGCGACGCGGAAAAAGAACAGATCAACAATCTGGTCAGGGATGCCGTGGGTTTCGACCAGAATCGCGGCGACACCCTTAATGTGCAGGTTGCGGCCTTTAACGAAACCAAGGAAACGGTCGAGGAATTGCCGTTCTGGAAACAGTCGAACCTGATCGAACTGGTGAAGGATCTGCTCAAATACCTGCTGATTGGCGCAGCCATGCTGTTTGTGGTGTTCCGCGTCATCAAGCCCGCCTTGCACCCGTTGTTTGTCGTCCCGGAATTCAAGGCCGAAGATGCCGTTGATAATGCAGCGCAGGAAGAATCAATGGAAACCATAAAACAAAAAGCATCCTTCGATACCAATCTGCAAACAGCACGTCAAATTGCCAAGCAGGAGCCCAAGATTGTCGCCAGCGTAGTCAAGGAATGGGTGAGCCATGGCTGACGGGGTAGAAAAAAGCGCGATTTTCCTGCTGACGCTTGGCGAAAACGAGGCGGCTGAAGTGCTGAAACACCTTGAGCCCAAGGAGGTGCAAAAAATCAGCGCGGCCATGATGACGCTGAAAAACCTCAATCGGGAAGATATTTCGGATGTCTTTCACGATTTCATGGTCACTGCGGCAACCAAGACAACCGTCGGCATGGACCCCAATAGCTATATCCGCAGCATGCTCATCAAGGCGCTCGGCGACGACAAGGCTGCCGGGCTGCTTGACCGCATCATGCACAACAGCGACACCGAAGGCATCGAAAGCCTTAAGTGGATGGATCCTGGCGCCGTGGCCGAAATGATCGGCAATGAGCATCCGCAGATCATTGCGACCATTCTGGTGCATCTGGAACCAGACCAAGCCGCCGAAATCATGAAAATGTTTACCGAGCGCACCCGCAATGATGTGCTGTTGCGTATCTCCACGCTGGATGGTGTGCAACCTGTTGCGTTGCGCGAACTCAACGATGTGCTGGGCAAGCTCATGGCCGGCGGAGGCACCGGAAAAAAAACCCTGCAAGGCGGAGTGGGCACTGCCGCAGAAATCCTCAATTTCATGGGTGGCGCGCTGGAAACAGAAATGATGGACAATGTGCGCAATTACGACCCCGAGTTGGCGCAAAAGATCGAGGATAAAATGTTTGTCTTCGAGAATCTGCTGGATATCGACGATCGCGGCATCCAACTCGTTCTTCGCGAAGTTCAGTCCGAGTCGTTAATTATCGCGCTCAAGGCCGCCAGCGAAGAGCTGCGCGAAAAGATTTTCAAGAACATGTCAAAACGCGCTTCCGAGATGATGCGCGAAGACTTGGAAATGAAAGGGCCGGTCAAACTCAGCGAAGTCGAGGCCAATCAAAAGGAAATCCTGAAAATAGTGCGCCGCCTGGCGGATGAAGGCCAAATTTCAATAGGCGGCGGCGCAGAAGAAGCTTATGTCTAGCACCATAATCACCAAGGAACAACTGACGGCGTTCGAGCGCTGGGAGCTGGCTTCGTTCGATTTGCACCCGGACAGCAAACGCCGCAGCAGCGTCGCAGAGCTGGAGGCCATCCGTCAGCAGGCATGCGATGAAGGCCACGCGCAAGGCCACGATGCAGGCTATGCCGCCGGTATCCAGCAGGCACGCACCGAGGCGGCGCAAATTCACGCGCTGCTGCAAAATCTACAAAATGCACTCAATCAAGTGGACGAGCAACTGGCGCAATCATTGCTCGATTTATCGCTCGAAATTGCCCGCAAAATGGTGGGTGAAAATTTGCAGGTAAAACCGGAAGTGATTCTGAAAATTGTCAGCGACGCGATCGGCGGTCTGCCACACTTCAACCAGAATGCCCATTTGATTTTACATCCCGATGACGCCGAATTGGTGCGCAAGCAAATGGGCGAGCAACTGTCGCAAGCCGGATGGAAAATTTTCACTGACGCGCAAATCAAGCGCGGTGGTTGCCGCGTGGAAACCTCGCACAGCCAGGTGGACGCCACACTGGAAGCGCGCTGGAAACGCATTGTAGAATCAATAGGCCAGGATAAATCATGGCAAGCCTAGCATCGTCCCATAGCGCTAAATGGCAGGGCTTTCTCAATGAAGGCCGCGAATGCATTGCCGAGTGCAGCCCATTGTTGCCGAGCGGTCACCTGACCAAAGTAACCGGTATGGTGATGGAGGCGGTCGGGTTGCAAATGGCGATAGGCAGCACTTGCTCGATTCATTTGCCAAACGGGGTCGTTGAAGCGGAGGTAGTCGGTTTTGCCGGGGAGAAGCTGTTCCTGATGCCGGAAAACGATGTGTATGGCCTGGTACCAGGCGCTCGTGTAATGCCGGTTGAAACAACACATGCATTAATCTTGGGTAGTAAACGCAAGTCGAGGCATCGCCGCACATCCGATAGCGCCAAGCATTTGCCGGTCGGCGATATGTTGCTGGGCCGAGTGCTGGATGGAGCCGGCAAACCGCTCGACCAATTAGGGCCGTTACCGGATCACGGATATGCGCCGCTGCAAAGCCGCCCATTCAACCCGCTGGAGCGCGCTTCGATTGACTCGGTGCTTGATGTCGGGGTGCGCGCCATCAACAGCATGTTGACGGTAGGCCGCGGGCAGCGCATGGGGTTATTTGCCGGGAGCGGCGTAGGCAAGAGCGTGCTGCTCGGCATGATGGCGCGTTATACCAGCGCGGATGTGACAGTGGTCGGGCTGATCGGCGAACGCGGTCGCGAAGTCAAGGAATTCATCAATGATATTCTCGGCAAGGAAGGCTTGGCTCACTCGGTGGTTGTTGCCACGCCGGCGGACACATCGCCGTTGATGCGTTTGCAGGGTGCAGCTTACGCTACCACCATCGCCGAATATTTTCGCGACCAGGGAAAAAATGTTTTGCTGATAATGGATTCGCTGACCCGCTTCGCCATGGCACAACGCGAAATCGCGCTGGCAGTCGGCGAACCTCCAGCCACCAAAGGCTATCCGCCTTCCGTTTTCGCCAAACTACCGCAACTGGTGGAGCGCGCCGGTAACGGCCTGGAAGGTAGCGGCTCGATCACCGCCTTTTACACCGTGCTGACCGAAGGCGATGACCAGCAGGATCCGATTGCCGAAAGCGCGCGCGCCATCCTCGACGGACATATCGTACTGTCGCGGCGGCTGGTGGAACAAGGGCATTATCCGGCGATTGATATCGAGGCCTCGATCAGCCGCGTGATGTCGCGTTTGGTATCACCGGAACACTTTTCAGTTGTACAGCGCTTCAAGCATATGTACGCACACTACCAGCGCAACCGCGATCTGATCAGCGTCGGCGCGTACGTCAGGGGTAGCGACCCATTATTGGATGAGGCCATCACACTCTATCCGAAAATGGAGTTTTTCCTGAAACAGGGCATGTTCCAGCGTGAACCTTATGCGTCAAGCATTGCCCAATTAACAGCATTATTTGAGCCGGCACATTAACGAGCCTTAATATATGGCCAAGCCATTCTCCCTGCAATCCGTGATGAATCTGGCGCAGCACCAGAACGATTCTGCAACGCGCAAGCTCGGTCATCTGAACAAGCAGCAACTGGGCACACAGCAACAATTGGAAATCCTGCGGCAATACCGCAGAGACTATCAGGCGCGCCTGCAAGAATCCACTCAGGACGGCATGAATCCCGCCGAATTGCGCAATTTTCAGGAATTCATCAACAAGATTGATGAGGCGATAGCGCAACAGATACAGGCTGTCGAACAGAGCAAGGTATCAACCCAAGCTGGCCGGGTCGAATTTGACTTGACGCGGCGCAGACTTAAATCGTTCGATATGCTGCATCAGCGCCACATTGAAGAGCAAAAAAAAATTGCCGAAAAGTCCGAGCAAAAATCATTGGACGAACATACCAACAGGCTTTCCGCTCGCAAAATGCTTAATACAGAGAATTCAAACTGATAATCAGGAGAATGCCATGACTAACCTACCGATCACCATCAGCCCTTCGCAGCCACCCGCAAGAGGAGCAGATTCACAGCTATCCCGCAGCGGCTCTCCCGCAGCTTCGACCAATGCCGCCGCAGGTGCCGCACGAAAAAATGACAGCGCAAATGATCAACCAGCGGATCCGTTTGGCGCAGTGCTGGCGCGGCAATTGCAAGCGGATGAAGCCAGCGCGTCCGCCTCGAATACGCCGCCCGCATCCGTAACCGATGCCAAAACATTGGCTGATTCGGCAGCACAGACCGAAGCCGAATTAGATAAAGCACCGGCTGACGCCGCAACACCCAATGACACACCCGGTGCCTTGATAGCCATGTTGCAACTCCCCCAGGAAATCAAGTCGTCGGCTGTCAAAGATGCGATGGCCGGTGCAGCAACTACAGCGCCCCGTAGCATCATCGGTACTGCGGCATGGATGGCCGACGCAATGGCTGCATCCCGGGGAACGTCAGGCGTAGCGATGCTCCATAAAACAGGCGCCAATAACGCCGATGCCAATCAAGCGGCAGCCGGTACGGGAGCAATACAAACCAGAGCCCAATTTGGTATGGCGACTGCGGCATCCGGCAAAGCGGATGCTGCGGCCATGGTTGCCGATAGCTTGACGGCTGCCGACAAAACGGTTCTACGCAACGTATCTGATATGGAAATTACCGCGCCCTCTGAATTTCCTCTGGATACCGCACGGTCCGCTCAAGGTATTGCACAATCGGTCGCTTCGTTAATGGCTTCCGGTATTCAGTCCAATATGTTGGCAAATAACAAAACAGCCAACAACTTGCAAACCATCTCTTCGCCATTAGGCAGCAGCGGCTGGTCAGAAGAATTTTCGCAAAAAATCACCTGGATGGGCACACAGCAAAATCAAGTTGCCGAACTGCACTTGAATCCGCCAAATTTGGGGCCGCTCGATGTAGTCTTGAAAATATCCGACAATCAGGCTACCGCCTTGTTCACGTCGCCGCATAGCGCGGTACGCGATGCGGTGGAAAACGCCTTGCCCAAGCTTCGTGAAATGTTGGCGGATAATGGTATTACGCTGGGCAATACGATGGTTAGCGACCAATCACCGCGCGACCGTGGTACAGACGGATTTGCAAGCCAAGGCTCCGCCGCGATGGCGCGGCGCGAAACTGTGGATGATGCACTCAAGGCGGCAGAATTAGCCTCCACGACCACACAGGCCATACCGATGCGCCGCCACAATGGAATGGTGGATACTTTTGTTTGACCGGAAGCATGGGCATGGCGCGCCGTGCCCATGCTTCATAATAACAGCGCGTAGAGTAGGCACGCTCTTATGCCCATATCGAGCACCGTGCGCTGCCTAAACTTTATGCAATATTGGACGATAAGAACGCTATGCCGGGCAATGGGTCAGTAATCGCATGGTGGGCTGCACCCACCATGTCGTGCCGCTTCGACATGTTCAGGACAGGCATAGCCCGACCTACATTGGTTCTGGCTCGCCCGAATGGTATTTGCGCTCAATCGGAGGGGCGAAAGACTGGTGTTTGTGTGCCACTGCACATTCCGCTCCACCAAGAGCGGAGCATGGTTAGCGTCACTGTCTTTATGAATGAGGAACCCAATTTAATGAAAATTTTCAGCGTTAATCGAGTTATCATTAGCACCAAACTTTCAGCCCTCAACTAAAGAGGCAAATATGGCTAAACCAGAAAAATCGGCAAAACCTGCCGAAGAAGATGAAGCAACCGATGCCCCAAAAAAAATGGGCAAGAAAAAGCTCATTATTATCATAATCGCAGTTGCGGTGCTGGTAATTGGCGGAGGGGTGACAGCATTCTTGCTCAAGAAACCGTCACATGAATCGGAAACGGCTACGGGGAAAGCGGCGGCAGAAAAAGCCGAGGACGAAGCCCTCTCCAAGAACAAACCGATCTACGTCGATCTTGGGACATTTACCGCCAATCTGGTGCGGGAAAACAGCGACCAATATCTGCAAGTCGCGATTTCACTAAAATTGATCAAGCCTGATCTGGAAGAAAGGGTCAAGTCCAGCAGCCCGGAAATAATGCACCGGGTGAATATGCTACTGCAAAGCAAACGCGCTTCAGAACTCGTCACTTATGAGGATAAAATAAAGTTATCCAAGCAAATCAAGGAGCAAGTCGAGTATGTTCTGCGCTTGCGCAAGACAGCCCCCGTCATTAGCTCCAATCAGGATGAAGCGGCATCTGCTGAAACCGGCAACAGTAGAACCGGGGTGTCTGAAGTGTTATTTACGTCATTCATTATTCAGTAACAACAAATGGCCATGGCTGAAATGAGCAATAGCAAAAAATGAGCGAATTCCTCTCACAGGACGAGGTCGATTCCCTGCTCAAGGGGGTAACCGGCGAAGATGATGAGGCGCCTGCCGAATCGGAAGCGGGTACCGGAGAGGTCCGCGCATACAACCTTGCTTCGCAAGAACGTATCGTGCGTGGGCGTATGCCCACCATGGAAATCATCAACGAGCGTTTTGCCCGTTTGTTCCGTATTGGACTATTCAATTTTATCCGCCGCACCCCGGAAATCTCGGTCGGGCCGGTGCGCGTATTAAAGTTTGGTGAATTCGTGCGCAATCTGCACGTCCCCGCCAACCTGAACATCATTCAAGCCCCACCGATGCGCGGCAATGGCTTGTTCATCTTCGATCCAAACCTAGTGTTTTTGGTGGTGGACAACATGTTCGGCGGCGATGGCCGTTTCCATACTCGCGTGGAAGGCCGCGAATTTACCCAGACCGAGCAGCGCATTATCCTGAAGTTGCTTGATGTGGTGTTTGAAACATATGGAAAATCCTGGGAACCGGTTCACCCGCTCGTATTCGAATTCGTGCGTTCGGAAATGAACCCGCAGTTTGCCAACATTGCCACTCCAAATGAAGTAGTCATCGCCACTACCTTTGATATCGAATTGAGTGGCAATGGCGGCGCATTTCACATTTGCATGCCCTACTCCATGCTCGAACCGATCAAGGATTTGCTGTTCAACAACGTGCAGGGCGAGCACACGACCATGGATCACCGCTGGTTGCAGCTTTTATCCAAGCAAGTGCAATCAGCCAATATCGAATTGATTGCCACACTCGGCAAGGCCAATTTGACATTTGACCAAGTATTAAAAATGCGGGTCGGTGACATTGTCCCGCTGGCAGTTGATGAAAACATTACCGCTTCGGTGGATGGCATACCGGTGATGGAATGTAAATATGGCGCATTCAACAATCAATATGCATTGAAGGTTGAAAAAATGCTCTCAATCGATAAAGGAGAAGATCATGCCTGACGAAACCGCAACCAACGAAGAAGCGATCACTGCCGACGATTGGGGCGCAGCTATGGCCGAACAGACCACGGCTACCGACGATTGGGGCGCAGCCATGGCCGAACAGACCAGCGCCGCAAGCAAGCCGACCTCATCCGCCAAGCCGCATATATTGGAGCAATTCGGCGCGGGTGGCGCTTCAACCGCAACGAACGATCTCGACATGATTCTGGATATTCCAGTGCAACTGACCGTTGAACTGGGACGCACCAAAATGCCGATCAGAAATTTACTGCAACTGGCGCAGGGTTCGGTAGTCGAACTGGCGGGCATGGCTGGCGAGCCATTGGACGTGTTGATCAATGGTTTTTTGATCGCGCAGGGCGAAGTCGTGGTGGTGAACGACAAACTCGGTATTCGCCTGACGGACGTTATCACGCCATCGGAACGGTTGAGGCGCCTGAACAGATGACACTGGCAAAGGACAGAGGACAGAGAACAGAGAACAGATGCGCTGTCGCGGCTGTGCCGCGCCATTTCTATAAGCGTGCCGCTTTGCGGCACACAAAACCTCTGTCTTCTGATAGAACAACTAGCCATCTGACTGATGAAACTCCTAGCCATTCCACTAGGCTGTCAAAAAACGACAGCCAAGTGGCTGGTTATAAGCTGGCAAACAACTCCAGCCAAATCATTGGTTATGTCTTCTGTCTTCTGTCTTCTGTAACCCATGCCGCCGAGGTAACGCGCCCCGCCTATACTCCACCGCCACCCGCTGTCAGTTCCGGCAATATCGCGCAAATTGTCTTCAGTTTGCTTCTGGTGCTGGCCGCCATCGTGCTGGTGGCATGGATGCTCAAGCGTATGAATATGGTGCAGCAGAGCCATGGCAATCTGCTCAAGGTATTGGGTGCTGTGCCTATAGGGCAACGCGAGCGAATTGTACTGGTCGAAATAAAAGATACCTGGCTGGTAGTAGGCGTAGGTCCGGGGCAAATACGCACCCTGCATTCGCTCCAGAAAACAGAAGGCTCGGCAACCGATCTTCTGCCCGCTGAAACCCGGCCCTCTGCGAACAAATTCGCCGACCTTTTGTCTTCAGTCCTCAACCATCGCAAGCAAAAAGCAACAGACAAATGACAGCATTTCAGCAAGCAAAAAACTGGGAACAAAACATATCTCCTCTACTAGCCAAACAGCGATGGGCGGTTTTGTGGATATGTCTTCTGTCTTCTGTTTTTTGTCTTCTGATTAGCCCGCCCGCTTATGCTGAAATTGGATTGCCCGCATTAACCAGCACGCCTTCGCCGGGTGGAGGACAGACATACAGCTTGAGCCTGCAAACTCTGCTGCTGCTTACCTCGCTGAGTTTTCTACCGGCAGTTCTGCTGATGATGACAGGATTCACCCGCATCATCATCGTATTAAGCCTGCTGCGTTCCGCCATCGGCACACCATCTTCGCCGCCCAATCAGGTGCTGGTCGGCCTTGCATTGTTTCTCACATTTTTCGTCATGTCGCCGGTATTCGACAAAATTTACACCGAAGCCTATTTGCCCTTCAGCGAGAATAAACTTGATTTCCAGCATGCGGTAGAAAAAGGCAGTGTGCCGCTGAAAACCTTTATGTTGCGCCAGACCCGCGAGGCGGATCTTGCACTATTCGTGAAAATCTCCAACAGCGAACCGCTGCAAAATGCGGATCAGGTGCCGCTACGCATCCTGGTGCCCGCCTATGTAACCAGTGAATTAAAAACGGCTTTTCAGATCGGCTTCGTGGTGTTCATCCCGTTCCTTATCATCGACATGGTAGTAGCCAGCGTACTGATGTCCATGGGTATGATGATGGTGTCTCCTGCGATCATTTCGCTGCCTTTCAAGATAATGCTGTTTGTATTGGCCGATGGTTGGAACTTAATAATCGGTTCATTGGCGCAAAGTTTTTATACCTAGGGGTTTGGGGCTGGAGGTTGGGGACTAGGAGTTGCCTCGCTACGCGAGCGCTTAGTGCGTAGGTTGGGCAAAGCGTAGCGTGCCCAACAAACGAATGTACCATTCGGGTGCCCGGCCAAAAGTTTTTGAGCTTTAATGTTGGGCACGCTACGCTTTGCCCAACCTACGAGAAGACTTTCAAAACAAATTAACTTGCAAGCAACTGGATTTTATATTCTGCCATGACCCCCGAAACTGTCCTCACCATCGGTCAACAAGCTATCGAAATGACACTGATGATTTCCGCTCCGCTGCTGCTCAGCGCGCTGGTCATCGGCTTGGTGGTAAGCATTTTTCAGGCCGCCACACAAATCAATGAAATGACCCTATCTTTCATTCCAAAACTGCTGGGGACTTTTTTGGTGTTGATTTTTGCCGGGCCATGGATGATAAACACATTGGTGGATTATATTCAGCGGCTATTTGGCAATATCCCCTGGATGGTCGGGTAACACCAGATGACAGAGGACAGAAAACAGAAAACAGAAGTTTTGTGTGCCGCGAAGCGGCACGTTTATATAAATAACGCGGCACAGCCGCGACAACGCCTCTGTCCTCTGTCCTCGGCCCTCTGCCCTCTGACTTGCGAGTCCGCATCGTGATCAGCATTACCAGCGCGCAACTCGACATCTGGCTTGCCACGCTGATTTTCCCGCTAACGCGCATCCTGTCCATGATTGCCAGTTCGCCGATACTCGGCAACAAGCAAATTCCGGCACGAGTCAAACTCGGTTTATCTGTTCTGCTCACCATCATCATCGCGCCAACCGTCGGTGAAATGCCAACGGTTGCCATCGGTTCCCCGCAAGGGCTGCTAATCATGGTTCAGCAAATTATCATAGGCGTGGCAATGGGTTTCACCATGCGCCTGATTTTCACCGCTGTCGAAATGGCGGGCGAGCTGGCCGGTTTGCAGATGGGGCTGGGGTTTGCGAGTTTTTATGATCCGGTAAATGCGTCTCAATCTCCAATCGTTGCCCAGTGGCTGGGAATGGTAGCGGCACTGGCTTTTTTGGCCATAAACGGCCACCTGTACATGCTATCCGCATTGGCAGAAAGTTTTCGGACACTACCCGTCGGCGACATGATGCCAAACCAGGGGTTCCATGATGTGGCGCGTTGGGGAGGAAGTATTTTTGCCTACGCCTTGCAGATTTCACTGCCAATACTGGCAGCGTTATTAATCACCAATATTGCGTTGGGGATACTAACCCGCGCCGCGCCGCAGCTTAACCTGTTCGCAATCGGATTCCCCATCACGCTGGCGATTGGATTTTTTGTGTTGATGCTATCCATGCCCAACTTTATCCCGATGCTGGACAGGATGACCCAAGAGGGATTAGGAACAGCGCTCAATCTGGTAAGGCTGCCCCACTGACTGGAATTATCTTTTCAGAGTACCCCTTATTCCGTTTCCCCTTCAAACGGAAAATAATCCCGTCGGGCTTTGCCCGACAACAATACCCATCCGGCGGGCAGAGCCCGCCCTACGATAATGCACTATTAATCGAGAAATGAAGTTAAATCGCCCGCAATCCGAATAAGCGCATGAAATTCTCCGTGGTGCGCTGCCCTGCTTCGTCAACGCTGATGCCGCGCAACAAGCCGACCTCTTCGGCGACATGTTTCACATACGCCGGTTGATTGAGCTTGCCACGGTGCGGCGCAGGCGCCAGATAGGGCGCGTCGGTTTCGAGCAGGATACGCTCCAGCGGCACGCGCTGCGCCACCTCTTTGATTTGTTTGGCGTTCTTAAAGGTAACGATACCGGAAAAGGAAATGTAGAAACCCATCGCCAGCGCGGCCTCGGCCACCTCCCAGGTTTCGGTGAAGCAATGCATCACCCCGCCCGCCCCGGCTGCATTTTCTTCCGCCATGATGCGCAGGGTGTCCGCCGCCGCTTCGCGGGTATGGATGATGAGCGGCTTGCCGCATTCGCGCGCGGCGCGAATATGGTTGCGAAAGCGCGCACGCTGCCATTCCAGATCGCCCTTCAGTCGAAAATAATCCAGGCCGGTCTCGCCGATGGCGATCACTTTGGGATGCTTTGCCAACTCGACCAAACGGGCAACATCGGGCTCTTCGACTCCTTCATAATCGGGATGCACACCCACCGAAGCGTAAATGTTCGGATGCTGTTCGGCGAGCGCCAGCACCTGTGGAAAATCCGCCAGGTTAACCGAAACGCACAGTGCGGTGGACACGTCGTTCTGACGCATTTGCGCCAACACATCGGTAATATTTTCGGCCAGTTCGGGAAAATTGAGGTGGCAGTGGGAATCGACAAATGACATGGCTATTATCCTAAGCCGGACGAGCCGGAACCAAAAATGGAAGTTGTATTCTCGTAGGTTGGGCAAAGTGTAGCGTGCCCAACATTGATAACGATACCTTCGCTCGTTGGGCACGCTGCACTTTGCCCAACCTACGTACTGTTTAATCTACAGATTATAGGGTTACCCGAGCATGAGCTGGCGATAGGAAAACAACAGCGACTCCAGAAACAGCTTGGAGTTGAGCGTATGCTGCGCTTCGCGCTTCGCACCTTGCAGGTAGCTTTGCAGCCGTGCCAGGTTTAATGGTGCGATGGATTCAATCAGCTTGCCGATGGCCGCTTCCTCGCCGGGGTGATAGCGCAGCTTGCCCGCCAGCTTCATCGCGCTCAGGTCATAACTCCATTGTTGCAGCCATTGTACGACTACCACCTGCTCGGTTTTCTGCAACGCCTCGGCCAGTGCAAAAACATCCAGCGCGGCGGGCTGGCGCACGGCGCGCAGCAATTTATCGCGCTCCTCGCCGCCCAATTGCTCGCCCAGTTGGACAGCCTGTAATGGCGAGAAACCGGAGGCTGCGAGTGCATCGGCGGGATTTTTAACACCCTGCTGCGCCAGCCAGAGCGCAGCACTTTCGGTATCAGGAGCGGGCAGCGCGAACGAAAGGCAGCGGCTCAAAATCGTCGGCAGCAATTGCTGCGGCTTGTGCGACACCAGAATGAACAGCATGCCTGGCGGCGGCTCTTCGAGGTTTTTCAGCAACGCGTTCGCGGCATTGGTGTTCATCGCCTCGGCGGGGTGGATGACGACCACACGCCTGCCGCCCTGATGGGCGGACATGCCGGAAAAATCGGCCAGCCCGCGCACCTGGTCGACGGAAATCTGCTTGCTGGGTTTTTTGCCGGATGAGGGCTTAACATCATCGCTTTCCTCGGCATCCAGGCTCAACGCCTCCGGTTGCAACAAGCAAAAATCCGGGTGTGAGCCTTGGTTAAACCAGTGGCACGAAGGACATTGCCCGCAGGCGAAACCGGCTTCATCGGGATGCTGGCACAGCAGGCTCCGGGCAAAATTCATCGCCAGATCAAATTTGCCGATCCCCTTGGCTCCCTTGAACAACAAGCCGTGCAACGGGCGCTTGCGCAGTTCCCGCAAGCGCATCCAGTCATTATTTTGCCAAGGATATATATTATTCATATCGAATAGATGTAATGATTTTTTCGAGTTTTAGTTTAACTGCATCCATGGACTGCGCCGCATCAATGACGATATAGCGCTGCGGGTTTTGCCGCACGCGTTTGTGGTATCCGGCGCGTACCCGTTCGAAGAAATCTGCCTGCTCCTGCTCGAAGCGGTCCAGCGAAGCATTATTCTCCAGACGCTGCCGCGCCACCTCGATCGGCACATCGAAAAATAGCGTCAGGTCGGGTTGCAGGTCTGGGTGTACCCATTGCTCAAGCTGGCTCAACTTATCCCAATCCAGCCCCCTGCCGCCGCCCTGATAGGCGAAGCTGGCATCGCTGAAACGATCCGAAATCACCCACTTGCCTGCGCTCAATGCAGGCTTGATGACCTGCTCGATATGTTCCAGGCGCGCCGCAAACATCAGCAACGCCTCGGTGCCGATGTTCATCGGCTGATTCAGCAGTATCTCGCGCAACTGCTCGCCGAGCGGGGTACCGCCCGGCTCGCGCGTCACCACCACATCGAAGCCGCGCTGTCGCAACGCATCGGCAAACCACGCCAGATGGGTGCTTTTGCCGGCTCCGTCGACACCCTCAAAAGTAATAAATTTATTCATTTCTGGTATTGATTCACCGCCCGATTATGCGCAGCCAAGCTGCTGGAAAATTGCGAGCTGCCATCGCCGCGTGCCACGAAGTATAGCGCGTCGGTCTTGGCCGGATGCAAGGTTGCCTGCAACGCGGCCATGCCCGGCAAGGCAATCGGCGTGGGCGTTAGCCCGCCGCGCGTATAGGTATTGTAAGCGGTGTCGGCCAGCAAGTCGCGCTTGCGCAGATTGCCGTCAAACTGGTCACCCAAGCCGTAAATCACGGTCGGATCGGTTTGCAGCAGCATGCCCTTGCGCAGGCGGTTCACGAACACCCCGGCGATCATCGCGCGGTCACCGGGCGCGCCGGTTTCCTTCTCGACGATGGAAGCCAGGATCAGCGCCTGATAAGGGGTTTGCAGGGGTAGACCCATTTCACGCCCCGCCCATGCTTCCTGCAGATGCTGCTGCATGACCCGATAAGCACGCTTGAAGATTGCCAGATCGCTGCTGCCTGCGGCGAAGTAGTAGGTATCCGGGAAAAACAAACCCTCGGGATGGGTTTCTGTCGCACCGATGCGCTGCAATATTTCCGCATCGGTCAGGGTCAAGGTGTCATGCGCAATGTCCGGGCTGGCATTCAGTGCGGCGCGTAACTGCTTGAACGTCCAGCCTTCAATCACGCTCATCTGATTTTGGCTAACATCGCCTTTGGTAAACATCTCCAGCAGTTCGAGCGGCGAAACCGGATGCTCCAGTGCGTAATTGCCTGCCTTGAGTTGCGTCGATTTACCCAGTAACCGCCCCAGCCAGACGAACAATTGGTCTTGTTTCAGCAAACCAGCCTGATGCATATCCCGCGCCATGCTCTTCAGGCTGCTGCCCTGCTTCAGTTCAAATTCAAACGGCGTGGCGGGCAACGGCAATGGGCGGTAAGCGTAATAGCCCAGCCCAGCCGCAGCGAGCAGCACTAGCAAAATCAATAGCTTGAATATCCTTCTCATAACCCTGAATCCGGCGTAGGAGCGGGC
>MGWP01000030.1:39104-53558 GCA_001801055.1 Gallionellales bacterium GWA2_55_18
TCTACAAGTATCAACAGCTTTTTTCTGATTCATGCGTCCTGCCGTTCAAGGCCGAGGCGGATCTGCACGGCAACCGGAAAATGACTCCAATGACGTTGTTCCAGTTCACATATCGGCCACAATCCGATAACACTGTTCACGATAAACAACTCATCGGCTTGCAACGCCTCTTCCAGTCCGACATCGCGCACATGCAGCGTTACGCCATGCTGCAGCGCCCACGCCATGACTCGCCCGCGCTGTATCCCGGCCACGCCACAACGCGACAAATCGGGTGTGACCAGCCGCCCCTGCGACACCAGAAACAGGTTGCTGCGCGTGCCTTCGATCAGATGCCCGTCGGCATCCAGCAACAGGCCTTCGGCGGCTGGTTCGCCGTGCAATTGCGCATCGCTCAGCTCCGCTGCCGCCAGCACATTTTCCAAGCGGTTGAGGTGTTTGACGCATGCCATGCGAGGTTGTGCGGACAGACGCAAGCTGCATACGCGCGCTTTAACACCTTGCATCGCACATTCCGCGGGATAGTCCGGCAAGGGCGAAAAATCCCAGATGCGCGTGGGCTCCGCAGCGGCGGACGGCGTATAGCCTCGCCCGCTCTCGCCGCGTGTGACGATCAGTTTCACCACGCCATCCGGGTGCTGCGCGAGCACTTTATCCAGTTCGGCGCAAAGCAGCACTTCATCCGGGCAGGTGATGCCCAGCGCGGCACAGTCACGCTGTAGTTTCAGGTAATGTAAAGACCAATGCAGCGCCTTGCCTTGGGCGACGCGCAGGGTGCGGAACACCCCGTCGCCGTAGAGCAATCCGCGATCACGGATGCTGATCGAGTTGCCGGGTATACCGTTGACCAGCATCGCGCAGGAAAGAGTTAAAGCTTACGGAACACCAGCGAGCCGTTGGTTCCGCCGAAGCCGAAGTTGTTGTTCACCGCAACATCGATCCTCATGTCGCGCGCGGTGTTCGCGCAGTAGTCCAGATCGCACTCCGGATCCTGTTCGAAAATATTGATGGTCGGCGGCGAAATCTGGTGATGCACCGCCAGCGCGCAGAATATCGACTCGATCCCGCCCGCCCCACCCAACAAGTGGCCGGTCATCGACTTGGTGGAATTCACCACCAACTTCTTTGCGTGATCGCCGAATGCCAGCTTGATCGCATCGGTCTCGTTCTTGTCGCCCAGCGGCGTCGAGGTGCCGTGCGCGTTGACGTACTGAACGTCTTGCGGATTCAACCCGGCGTTGCGCAACGCATTCAACATGCTACGTTTCGGCCCGTCGGTATTCGGCGAGGTAATATGGTAGGCATCGCCACTCATGCCATAACCGGCCAGCTCCGCGTAAATCCTCGCTCCGCGCGCCTTGGCGTGCTCATATTCTTCCAGCACCAAAACCCCGGCGCCCTCGCCCATCACAAAGCCGTCGCGATCCTTGTCCCAAGGGCGACTGGCCGTGGTCGGGTCATCATTGCGTGTGCTAAGCGCCCGTGCGGCAGAAAAACCGCCCACCGCCAACGGGCTCACCGTCGCTTCAGCACCGCCGGCCAGCATCACATCGGCATCGCCATACTCGATGATGCGCGCCGATTCGCCGATACAGTGTGTGCCGGTGGTGCAGGCAGAAACCATCGCCAGATTAGGCCCCTTCAATCCATACATCACGGACAGGTTGCCGGAAATCATGTTGATGATCGTGCCCGGAATAAAGAACGGCGAGATTTTGCGCGGCCCTGCAGTCAGAAAATCGTTGTGCGTGTCCTCGATCATCGGCAGGCCGCCGATGCCCGAGCCGATGTTCACGCCGATGCGTTCGGCATTTTGCTCGGAAACTTCCAGCCCGGAATCCTTGAACGCCTCCATACCGGCCACCAAGCCGAAATGGATAAACCGGTCCATGCGGCGCGCATCCTTGGCAGAAAGGTATTGCGTGACATCGAAATCTTTCACCTCACCGGCAATCTGCGCTGCCATTGCGCTGGGATCGAAGTGCGTGATTCTGGCAATGCCTGATTTTCCCGCGACAATATTCTGCCAGACCGTGGAAATCCCTATTCCAACCGGGGATACTATCCCCAGCCCGGTAATAACAACTCTGCGTTTAGACAAACTGACTCCGCCAAATAAAATTAATGGGGGAAAACAGGAAAAAAGAGAAATTACTTTTGATGTGCCAAGACGTAATCGATGGCTTGTTGTACGGTGGTGATTTTTTCTGCATCTTCATCGGGAATTTCACATTCAAACTCTTCTTCCAAAGCCATCACCAGCTCAACGGTATCCAGAGAGTCTGCACCCAGATCGTTGACAAAAGAAGATTCGTTTTTGACTTCCGATTCGTTCACGCCAAGTTGTTCGGCAACGATCTTTTTAACGCGTTGTTCAATAGACATTTTTATCTCCTACCCTATTTTAAGTTGCAAAAAAGCAGCGGTATTGTATCAAAGTTGTCAAAAATTCCAAATAATTACTTGTTGGCACACCAGGGCTAATTTGTTCTCCACGAAATTATGTTTAAATTCAACGGAAGTAGGGTGGGCACGCTTTTGTGCCCACGCGGATGCCAAACCGCGTGGGCAGACGATAAAGCCGTCTGCCCACCCTACGATTTTTTCGAGAACAAATTTACCCTGGTTGGCACACAAATTCGTGCGCCCTGCCGGGCGCACAAAAAAAAGGCGGCGGATATAATCCGCCGCCATGTCGTTGCTAAAGCAGGATACCTATTAGCGCACAATACGTGCACCGCCACGGCTAGTTTTATTACCAAAGGTGATAGTCACTCCACTTGCGTTCAAACCGCCTGGCGAAGTGTAAGACTTGCCGTTAATAGTATGTGTTGAGCCGGCATCACCCTTCAGACAGGCAACGATGGAGTGTGTGATTCTTTGCGAATAGCCAGTATCTGATGCCGAAACTTTACTATCCTTATCCTTGTCTTTGCTCTCCTTGCTTTTGTCATCATCGTCGAAATCCGTACAACGCCCCACCGTATCCATCGCGTGCTTGGAATGCCCGTTCAAATAGCCATCATTGGCAACGGTGAGGGATACTTCCGCCCCCCCCATACGGTGACAGATAGAGATTTTTCCACCCTCGCTATCGGCGGAACGATTGGCATGGTCTTTATGGCTGTCTTCGGCGTAGTCACGGTCGTTCTTGCCCTTGCTGTCTTTGTCTTTCGACTTGTGTGTATCGTCATCCTTTTCTTCCGACTTCTCAGCTTTCGACTTGATATCCGCTATGTGGGTGGCATCGGTACAGGTGGTTTTGTATATCGATAAGCTACACGCATCCATCTGCGTAGTCGTACAAGTAGATGAGGAGCTGCTGGACTTCGTTTCGGAATCCTTTGAGTCCTTGGAATCCTCGGAATCTTTGGATTCTTTGGATTCTTTGGAATCTTCCGCGTAGACTGCCGTCGAGACAAAAGCGAGGCTGCCGAAACCCAGCATTAGAGCCATTAACAGTTTTGCAGGTTTTGTTTTCATGATTATTTCCTTTTTAAAGTTAAAAATAAATGCAACTGCTGATACTACTGCTGGTGCAACTGAAAATTGATAGAAGTGTTCATGCCATTTGGCCCCTACTTTTCTGCTCATCTAACGTTTTTGCCGGATGAATGTGTTATGTCGAATCTTTTCCAATAAAAGTGCTATTTATTGCGCGCGTGTTTTTCGGTCCGGTGACGCGCACTGTTGCCCGATAAAACCACCTACCCAAACCTAACGTAGCATCGTACACCGGTGATACCGTGCAATTGGCGAAAGTCGGCGGGGTTGCGGCAGCCAGCGTTGTAGCAACATAGTTTTCGGTAGTGCCACCGACCGTTTTACCGCATAGCCGTTCAATTACATATTCAATCGTATAGCTTGCATCTGGCGATGTAACCGATGCCCAGGTTACTGCACCAGTCGGAAGCCGAGTCTTTGAATCGAGCGGTCTAACATCTTCATAAATCGGACAAGCTGAAGTATCCAGACAAGTATAAACGGCTTGCGTCCCGATTTCTGCCATTTGTATGGTCGTCTCATTGGTAGATACGTTACCGGATACCACATTGGTGGTGTCCACGCTCCGATTGAGCGCCACGGTGGCGAGCGAGATGGCGACCAGCGCAATCATGGCAAGAATTAGCGACACCCCCCGTTGGTTGCGATATCCACCATCACAACGTTGTGCCATATTCACGCTCCGTGCTGCGCGAGCATGTCGATTACGGCAACTAAGATGTTGATTGGCACTCATTACAAAGTTCCCCAAATCACATTGCGTAAGGGAATGATGGTTTGATAAACCTTGTAGCGATAGCACCCCCAATCGTCGCCAACGGAAGTGCTTAAACTAATCACCGGTGAATCGCTACTCGCCGGATTGGTTACCGGTTTTGTCCAAGTAACAGGATGTTCATCAGTCGTGGTGTCGCATTTTTCCATCTTCGCGCTGCGTGCAACAATCGCCACTCGGATTGCCTTGATTCTAACCACATCAGCGTACACGGGCGCACTCCAATCACCAGTGGTGATATTACAGCCTGTTCCTGTGGCATCTGTCCAGCAAGTCACCGCTTGCTTGTTGACATCGCTGACACCATATTGCGCCTGAATGTCAACGATATTGCTCGATACGGCAGTGGCAGTTCCTCCGTCCTTGGCCAGAACCAAATCATGATTCTCATCAATACTGTACAACGAAGTGCCAAAAATTGGTGCACTACAAACTCGCGGTGTTCCCGTTCCTGATGGGTCTGACCACGTGCCAATGCGCGTGGTATTCGTTGGTGATTCTGTAGCAAGCGGGCATACCCCACCGCTTGCTACAGATGACGCGGGCTGCCCGAGATTAATGATGCTGGCAGCACTAGCTATGGTATATGGAGTCGAAAACGCAAGGACAGTGCTTGCTGCCGGATTATCCACCTCCTGTGTGGTGAGCTGACCGGCGGTTGCGTTTCCGGTTACTTGTAACAACCCACAGTTACCGCTGTCAGCAATTAAAATAAAATCATTTTTATGGAACGACTGTTCAGTATCAACCGCAATTGGCCCTCGATTGATTGCGCCTGTCGTAGGGAGGGTATCATTGGATTGCAATGTTACATTGCCCGCCAGCAATGCAGCTTGCCCACCGGTGACGATGCCTCCTGTATCAGAATTAAAACGGTGCAAGGTGATCTTGTCCGAGTTATTTAACCCGGTATTGTCAGCAATAACGGCTGGCGAACTGCTGAAGGTGCTACCCCTGGCAGGACTTCCCCCTGAGACTGTTGGAACAGCCCATACGGAAGAGGTTGGAGAAACCGCACTTGCGAACAAAGTCGGCAAATAAGCATTGATTGTGGTGCAAGGCAGGTTGCCGGGCTTGGATGTTGAATCTATTAAACCGAAGCCCGCATCGCGAGCATCCTGTTCAATTGCATACAATGCCAGCAGCCCATTTTGTTGCATATCCGAGCCGCTGCCTATCGTGCGGCGCTGCTTCTCAAAGGCGACAATGCTACCGAAAATAGCAGCCGCCGCGATTGATCCCAGCGCCAATCCAATCATCAACTCGGTCAAAGAAAATCCGAAACAATTCGACGGGGCACGCATGAATTTAGTGTTTAACTTCATTCTAAAATGTTCCATTCCGGCTAGTTGTACTGAATTTCCGTCATCGACGAGTAGGTATGACATGTGTTGCCAGTTTCCTGGGGTAATTTCCATTGAACAACCACGGTCACTTGATTGCCATTCATTGCGATGGTGGACGGGCAGGTTGCATAGTCATTATAAGGCGGCAAAACGCCGGATGCACCGTGAGTCTGAGTTACCCAATATTGGATATTCGCATTACTATTACCCGCATCACAAGTATCACACGCATAGGCGGGGTTAACATTCAGCGTATAGCCCGATGGGTCATCCGGATCAACAGTAGGATCTACCCATATCTGCGCGATAATCTGGTTTGCCAGAAAGGTTGCATCGGTACGATAACGTGCATCCGTAGATAAGCCGATAATTTTAGCCTGCAGGCCAATCGTACCCAAAATACCGATTGCAAAAATCATTACTGCAATTAGCGCTTCCAGCATCACCGAGCCTTGTTGCGCGCATTTTGATATTCGTCTGTGAAACGGATTCACCTTAATTCTCCTCAAGGACATCCCTGTGAATTCGATGCCGACAAAGAAGCTCTGCACATTTTTACCGCACCGGACGGCGCAATCAGTATCACCATGCGGCGGTTCTTTTCTTCATTGTTAGCTTCGGTATCGCCAACTTTTGTTACATCAATCCGGGTAACCGTTGTTACCGATGAGTCTGCTACAATTTTGCCAAATGCGTCGAATACAACGCCGGGATTGGAGCCCATTCCCGAGCCAGCTACAACCGAAGTTGTACAACAGTTTGAAGTCGGCTGAGTCGCTGCGCTAACCCCGAGCCGCGCGTTTACTCCAGTCTCTGTTGCGCCTGCGGTTTGAATTAACGTTGCTCCTTGATTGGTATCAAATGAACCAGAAACACTGCTAGAAGCCGCAATCACCGACCAACTTGCCGAACCACCGGCATTGCCGGTCAACTTTAGCTGAGCCAAGCTATTCTGTCTAACCGCTTCGCCCCGTGTAAGCTGTATTGCCGCCACTAATGATTCAGCGGTTGACCTGACCTGAGTATTGCTAATCCAAGTCGAAAAGCTGGGAATACCAATGGCAAGCACAATTGCAAGAATTGCGACGGATACCATGAGCTCCATCATGGAAAAGCCCCGTTGGAATGAAGGTGCCGCCATCACCCATCCCTCCCTATTTCATCCGCCAGAAGTCTGACGAGTCGACCGCGCCCGCAAATTTTGTGGTCTTCTTGGCATTTTGCTCAGTGATCGTAAACTCATAATCTCCTGCAGCCCCCAGACCTTTGCCGGCGAGACTAGATGCAGTTACGGTAAAAGTGCTAGCGGCCAGCGCGCAGCCATATGAAAAGTAGTCCGTTGAAGCCGGGCATGTAAAAGCAACGTAAGTACGCTTGTCCAGATAATACTGCTCCAACTGCATCCGAGCTGTAGTCAATCCGGAGTGCGCATCCACGATTTTTCCTCTAACGAGGTAGCTGTTGTAGGACGGAACGACCACGACTGACAGTATCCCCACGATTGCAACCACGATCATCAGTTCAATTAACGTAAATCCTTGCTGCTTTTTCATTGCATTCTCCTGTATGTGCATAGTATACAACAGTAAAACGGGGTTTCCAGCATCAAACCTTATCAGCTTGTTGGTCGCGACTTTGCGCGTGGAACCGTTTTAAGCACGTTAATCCTGCGAGATTGCCGGATAGTAACGTCCATAAAAATAGTGTGTTATGAACCAGTTCACAACAATCTACACATATCGTTCCCACGCTCCGCGTGGGAATGCATCCATCACCGCTCCGCGGTGCCTGTGATATTGGCGGCAGAGCATCATATGAAAAACTTTTCTGATTAGCCACAAAGTTCAGCAGTCCCCCTCTCCCACTTGTGGGAGAGGGTTAGGGAGAGGGAAAACCTTTGAAAAAATCTCATTTTCCTGTATGCACCCTCTCCCCCAGCCCCTCTCCCACAAGTGGGAGAGGGGAGCCAAACGGTGAACTGAGCTTTGTAGCTAATCATGAAAACTTTGTCCCTGCACCGACTTGACGCGACGCAGAGCGTCACGGGATGCGTTCCCACGCGGAGCGAGGGAACGATCAAACCAGTTCACATCCATATCAATAATCAGGGACAGCATCTTCCTCTGACTCACCACTTGTTCAAATATTTATTCAGCTCAAACTGCACATTGACATCGTCCGGGTTCGACTTCAACACTTCTCGATAAGCGGCAACCGCTTCGTCTTTGCGGCCAAGTTTTGCCATGATCTGCGCTTTCAGGGAATAGCCACTCTCCTGTGGTTTCATGACCAGCGACTGCGCAACGTATTCCAAGGCTTTTTCCGGATTGCCCTGCTTCAAATAAATCCTTGCCAGACGATAGCTCACATCGGGGTCGTCCGGACTCTGTTTGCCTGCACTCAGGTAAGTATCCAAGGCGAGCAACGTCTGTCCGGTATATTCCAGGCAAGCGGCGATGTTAAACAGTGTGTCTTTGTGCTGCGGGTCGAGTTGTATGGCCTTGCGATATTCGACAATTGCGGCATCGTAGCGTTGGCGCAAGCGATATTGATCGGCTAGCCTATGATGGGCTTCGGCCTCATTGAGTGATTTGGCAATGGTTTCATATATCCGCAGGATGGCTTCGTCCTCACGTCCGTCGAAATCACTGACGTAGATGCGCCCCTGCTGCTCGAATCGATTAACGATGGAGGATGAACCCAAAGCCATTTTTACATGCGCGAGATGTTCCACGGGATCGTATTTCATCGCGGGTTCTATTCCCGCAGCTACCCCATCGAGACTCAATGTTTCAAAGATTTGTTTTTGGAACTCCTGAAATTCTTTCTTTTTAAGGCTGGCCATTTCAAATTCCAGCACCGGGCGATCCAGCGTGTTGATCGGCGCATCGAACTGGTTGCTTGCCGTGAATACTTCGCTGCTCATCATGTTGTACGCCAACAGACGCGGAACGATTTTGTTTTCCATCAGGTTGGCTTTTAACGGCGGTGCCTTCTCGACCAAATCCGGATGGCGCAGTTTGAGCGGTTGATCTGAGGCGATGAGCAAATAATAACCAGATTTGATGAACAGCATGGAGCAGTGTTTAAAGCGTTGCCTCAAGGTGTTCAGGATGATACGTGCCCCTTGACTGCCAACGCGGCTATCCATCCAGGTGACATAAGTGCCGTTGGTGTTTAAGCGGCGTTTGATTTTGTCAAAGAATTCGAGCGTATAAAGTTTGGACGAACTGAAATATAGCGGCGAGGTGACGGTATTCAGAATCATGTCGTAGTTTTTGTTTGTGGTCTGAATGTAATGGATGCCATCGTCCACCACAATATTCACTTTTGGATTGTGTTCAATGTCGAAATTCCAGCGCGTCATGCGGAATTGGTTTTCGCGCACCACCGGATTGATTTCAACCACATCGGTATGGTCGAATAACAACCCCACGACTGAAGCCGTGGCACCGCTCCCCAAGCCGAGAACCAGCGCGTCATTGGTGCTGGGTGAAAACATGGAGCCGACCGCGCCGACCACTTTTTCAGACGGGTTATTCATCGGAATGCTGATGTAGCCGTTGATGAAAAAGTACGGCTTGCCGTTCGACCAGTTGATCGAAAAGACATCCTGGTAGCCTTTGAATTTATCCGGAAAGTTAAAGTCCTTCCGATCTTGCTCCATGTCTTTTGCCGAATGGAACGAAGTGTAGCTGAGGTAAAGCAGATCCTCGTCCCATTTCCAGTGATGAAAACCTGCGGTCATTAGCATAACGGTTGCGGCGGCCAACGGCAGGCGGTAATTCCGCCATTGATATACAGCCTGCCATTTATAAACCGCCAGCGCGGCTACCACCAATGCCGAGATGACCAGCAGTTGTACACCATAATCGACATATTGATGAATCACCAGAGCCATCAACAGGAAACCGGCGACATTGGCCATTGAGCCGATAAACAGCAGTGTGCCGGATTCCTTTGCAACCTCGTTGCGGGTATTGAGCAATGCGGGAATCGTGGCGCCAAACGTGATGGCCGGAATACCCATCAGTAAAAACAGCACGCCCCCTTTGAGAAAGATGATGGCACTGCCGTGTTCGACCGCTTTTTCGTACAAATCGGCATAGAGATAAAGCAGGTCTTGATACGAAACAAGAAACAATAACAGGCCAATAACATTGCCGAGTAGCAACTTGGTGTAGCTGAGATTAAATTGTTTGACCAGGAACGAACCGAAGGCGATGCCAAACAGGATAATCGTCAGTACCAGCGCGAATGATTCGCGAAATGGGCCGAACATCATCTCCGATATTTTTACCATGAACAATTGAAATATCGCCGAGGCAATGCTGACCAGAATCAGCGAAACGATGTAATTGCGGGGAAGTGAGATAGCATTTTCTTCACCGGACGGCAGCATCGCCGCGATAGGTTTCGTGGCAATGAATAAAATGCTGGCGATCAGAAGATTGGCGAATCCGAATGCGATGACTGTTCCGCTTATGCCGAACTGGCGAATCAGCCAGAATTCAATCAGCAATGCGGTCGCCGCTGCGCCGAAATTGTAGATCGAGTACACCTTCGAAAAAGCTTGTCCATCGTTGTTCACTCGGCTCAGGTAACCGGCAAAAAGCGGGACACTACAGCCGATCAAGAAGGCGGGCAGCAATAACAGGAGTGAACCCAACAAAATCGATCCGGCAAGATCGGGCAAAAACGCCAACCCGTTATACAAAAGGTGTTCGATGGGATTTCTGGCTAAAACAAAACCGATGCCATATACGCCGATCATCGCTTCGATCAGCCAAAGCTGTCGCCATAAACGATGCGCATATTTCGAGCCCAGGCCAATGCCCAGCAAAAACGAGATCAGCACCGCAGCCGAAACCGCAAACTGATCGCCCAGAATACTGCCCAAAATGCGGCCGTAAAGAATCTCGTAAGAAATGCCGCTCAGCCCGGACAACAGCAACGCCAAGGTCAATAATATATTTCGTTTCATGAGTATGTTTTCGGATTCAATTTGCCCGCATGTAAAGTGTTCAATCAAAAGTACTGGTAAACCGTCATTGCGCCAGCACAACGCGCCGGTTAAATAGCCCCTCTCCCGCAGGCGGGAGAGGGGTTGGGGAGAGGGGTTGGGGAGAGGGACGTTGAACATAAACCACGTTTGCCTTCGTTCACAAGCCCTCTCCCCCGCCCCCTCTCCCACAAGTGGGCGAGGGGAGAATAATGTTCAAGAATCCATAGGCGGGGCAATCTTGATGATTTCCTCCGCCGTGGTCAATCCTGCCGCAACTTTTTCCGCACCGCTCAGGCGTAACGGTTTCATCCCCTCGTGCTGCGCCAATGCCCGTATTTTGGCGAGTTCGGCATCCTTGACCACCAGTTTTTGCATTTCCGCGCTGAGCGGCAATATTTCATAAATGCCGGTGCGCCCGCGATAGCCGGTCATGCGGCATTCGAGACAACCGGTGGCAATGTTGACCTGCGCGGGTTTGGTCGCTTTCCACGGCCTGACCAGCTCTTGCCAGGTCTCTTCGCTGATCTCGCCTTTGGCTTTGCAGTGCGGGCATAAAGTACGCGCCAGACGTTGCGCCATCACTCCCAGCAAGGTCGAATTAAGCAAATAGGCAGGCACGCCCAGTTCGAGCAGGCGCGTGATGGCGGAAGGCGCATCGTTAGTGTGCAGCGATGACAATACCAAGTGTCCGGTGAGCGCCGCCTGTATCGCCATTTCGGCGGTTTCCACATCGCGGATTTCGCCTACCATGATGATGTCCGGGTCTTGGCGCAACAGGGTGCGCACGCCGTCGGCGAAGTTCAGCCCGATGTTGTGCTGCACCTGCATCTGGTTGAACGCCGGTTCGATCATTTCAATCGGATCTTCCACCGTGCAGACATTCACTTCCGGCGTGGCGATCTGCTTCAGCGTGGAATACAGCGTGGTGGTTTTGCCGGAGCCGGTCGGCCCGGTCACCAGAATGATGCCGTTGGGCTGGCGCGTCCAGTCGCTCCACAGCGCGGTCTGCTCGCGCGAGAAACCGAGATCGGTAAAATTCTTTACCAGAATTTCCGGATCGAAAATCCGCATCACCAGCTTTTCGCCAAAAGCCGTCGGCATGGTGGAAAGGCGCAGTTCGACCTCGTCGCCATCGTCGCTCACGGTCTTGATGCGGCCATCCTGCGGCCTGCGCTTCTCCACCATATCCATGCGCCCGAGCAATTTGATACGATTGGTGATGGCGTTGGTAACGGTAGCGGGAAGCTGGTAGACCTGATGCAGCACACCGTCGATGCGGAAGCGCACGATACCGATGTCGCGACGCGGCTCCAGATGAATGTCGCTGGCGCGCTGTTCGAAAGCATATTTGAACAACCAGTCCACCAGCGTGACGATATGCTGCTCGTTGGCATCCAGATTCTTGTTTTTGCCCAGTTCGAGCAGTTGCTCGAAATTTTGCACGCCGATAATCTGCCCGGTCTTCGCGTTGCTGGCAAGCTGCACCGAGTCGGCGAGACTGTAAATTTCCGGCAGGTAGTGGTTGATGTCGAGCGGGCTGGCCAACACCAGCTTGATTTTCAGGTTGAGGACATGTTCCAGTTCGGTCACCCAATCGGTGATGAACGGCTCGGCGGTGGCGATGACAACCTCGTCCGCGCCGACCTTGACCGGCATGATTTTGAGCCGTTCGGCGTAAGATTTGGAAACAACATTGGCGATGCCGCCGAAATTCAGCTGCAAAGGATCGATGTGGAAATACGGCATACCGATGCGTGCCGCCAGCCACTCGGTAAGGAACTCAACACTGAGCGGCTTGCACGGGGGCAGCAAACTGCGCCACTTTTGTTCGCCGATCACCACCAGCGGATGCGCATTGGAATGGTCAGACTTGCGATTCTTGGCAAGCTTCCCCGCCTCCTCCGGCAATACCATGCCGTCTTGCAACAGCAAGTTCAGAAGCTCGTCCAGCGTCACCTTGTGCTCTTGGGGCTGTTGCACAGAATAGGCTTCTTTACTCATGTGCGTGGAAGGACTCAGGCGGCAATCGTTCCGTCAACGGGCGGCTGTTGTGGGGTATCACCCTGCGGTTGACCATCCTGTGATGGTTCGCCCTGTGGTGCAATTTTCTTCAGCCGTTTTTCTTCCTGCTTTTTTTTCTTGGCTATTTCTTTTTGGCGTTTCTCGAAGGTGTAATTTGGTTTTGCCATTTGCGATCCTGTTCATTGCGATATAAAGTCAAGGCCGGATATGATAACAACTCCTTGGGCTTCGTGATTGCTTTCGTGTTAATGGGGCGTAATAGCGCAATGTCAAAACAGCTCGATATCGCCGCTCACCGGCTTGCTTTCCACCGTGCTGATGTAACGAATTTCTTCCTCGACGATGGTGTTATTGTGCAGTGAACGCAACCGCTTTACCCGAACTTTCCCGGTAGCGGGAAAATAGACCACCATGCGCGGATAGACATCCCCGACATCCTCCGCCACCACTCTAAGCCCTTCGGTTTGGATGTAGTCCCGGACAAAGTTGATGTTGCGCATTCCGACATCGGTCATGTTTGCCAAAATGCGCCCACCGCCAAAAATTTTGACCTCCAGATTCTGGCGCTGCCCCCCATTTTTCAGGATTACGTTGATCAGGTGCTCCATGGCGAAATTGCCATAGCGGGTCGCGGCGCTCAGGCTGGTCGATTTCCAGCCGTCCGCATCGGCGGAAGCGGGCAGCATGAAATGGTTCATGCCACCGACGCCGGAAACCCGGTCGCGGATGCAGGCCGAAATGCACGAGCCGAGCGTGGTATAGACGCCCTCGTCGTTAATCGTGACGTAATACTCGCCGGGCAAAAGCCGCGCAGCATAAGCCTCGTAAGTATTGTTCCAGCTTCGCCGGACATGCTCGAAGCCCGGCAAAACAAGTGGTGCACGCGGGATGGAAGGTATAGCCATAATGTAGATTCTGTATGCGGTGCTTCGCCGATTTTCCCGGTTAATTTCCGAGAAACAGCTTTTCGGCCTCGGCAATTTCTTCCTGCGCCTCGCGCACCACCAGCTCGATGATGTCTTCGTCAAGACCGGTGGCTTTCCAGGCAAGCGGATCGATAGGCGAGACATCGCCTGATTCCAGCGTATCCACTTCCGCCATCTGCGCAAGAATATTGGCAAGATGCACCAGCGCGGTTTCACGCGGGTAGCGTTGCGCCTCAGCGATGGAATGATGGTAGGCGATGCATTCCTCCAATAGCGGGGGCAACCCCCACTGGCGCGCCAACTCGCCACCCACCTGAGCGTGGTCAAAACCGATGATCTGGCGTTCGGCCAAGTACACCGGCAAATCGTCCACTTGATCCAGCACCAACAGCAAGGATTCCTTGGCCTGCTCCGGCAATCGGTTGAAAATAATCAGCTCGCCGATGTCATGCAGCAATCCCGCCGTAAACACCGCTTCCGGATCGCACTTGCGCGCCTGCCTGGCCAGAATGCGCGCGACCAATGCACAATACAGGCTGTGATGCCAGAAATTGTCCATCGACACCAGATTATTGGGTAGGCCGGCAAATGTTTTTGCAACGGACATCGATAATGCCAAATTGCGGATCTGGCTGGTGCCGATCACAGAAACGGCCTTGGATACGGTATCGATGGTGGAGGGAAAGCCGTAGAACGGACTGTTGGCCACGCGTAGCAGGCGCACGGTGAACGAAGGATCCTGGCTCACTACTTTGGCGATGTCGGTTGAACTGCTGTTGGGATTTTCGACCAACTGGTTGATGCGGAGAAATACATCCGGCAGCGTGACCAGCCCGCCTACACCCTTCACCAGATCGGCAATGTTTATATTATTTT
>MGWP01000031.1 GCA_001801055.1 Gallionellales bacterium GWA2_55_18
GGTCGTGCGTATTATTGCTTTCCAGGTTGGTATCCAGCAGATACAGCGTGATATGGCCGATCTGGACTTGCCAAATCTTGATCTTGAGTTTGCGGTTGGGCAAATCCACCGAAGTGTAGGCCTCGGTGCCGTCGGCACGCCTGGATGGGGTAATCGGCAAGTCGTCAAAATGGGAATCGTGGTTGGTAGATATCTGATTGCCGTCGCCGTCTATGGTCTGATGAAAATAACCTTGGCGGTACAACAAGCCGACGCCGACGAACGGCAGGCGCAGGTCGCTCGCCGCCTTGCAGTGGTCTCCTGCCAGAATGCCCAGACCGCCGGAATAAATCGGCAGGCTTTCGTGAAAACCGAATTCGGCGCAGAAATAAGCAACCAGATCGTCCTTGTGCAGCAAATCCGAGCCGCGCGGCGGCGCACGATGGTCATGGTATGTATCGTAGGCCGCCAACACCCGGTTAAAATTGCCGATGAACACTTGGTCATCCGCAGCATCCAGCAGGCGCTGCTCGTCAATGCGCTTCAAAAAAGCCTTCGGGCTCTGCCCGGTCGCTTTCCACAAACCCGGATGGAGGCGCGCAAACAGTGCACGGGTGGGACGATCCCAGCTATACCAGAGGTTGTTCGCCAGTTCCTCAAGGCGCGCCAGACGCGCGGGAATCTTCGGGCGGACTTGCAATATGTACGATGTGCTTTTTTCCATGTTCTAAGAAACCTCTAAAAAAATCACATTTAAAGACATCCATTACGGGGCTGGCCTTGCCACATTATTACAACTGCCGTGTTGCATTCCAAAGGGCGATTATAGCGCAGGCTTCCGTAACAAAACCGATTGCAGCCCCGCCTGCATTTTTTAGAAGGGCGGTAATATATGCAAGAAATGTACACAATAGCCGTGCAAATCGCTCAGGAACAGCACCGGCAGCGACCGCGAATACAATTTTTTACAATAAACCCATTTTCGACAACATTGAGGCAGCTATACTGACGCGGTATAAACTTGTGATTCCCCGCAGTCTTGCTGCGGGGGATATGTTCGCTCCTTCCCCTTCAGGGGGAAGGGTGGGGTGGGATGGGGGTGGGTTTCGTGGTTAACGAAATTCCGATTAATACCCCGCGCTCTTGGCGCAGGGTTGTTTATTCAACAAGATGTGTTGATTGCCATTAGAATTAAACCTGAATCGTCATGGAGTATCACGACACAACCCAGATAAACCCGGCATGGCTATTTCAGATATTCCGGCGCCTCTGGGCAACTATTATTCTATGCATATTCTCTCCCGCATGAATTATCCTGCTCTGATAAAACCAGTGGTGAAACGGCTAGTTTGCGCCCTGCTTTGCCTCCATACCGGTTTGGCTGTCGCTGGGGAAACCTCCGACCCGTTTGGCACGGAGGCATTGCTACCACCCAAGCCGGCATTGCGCCTGAGCGGCGCGATTGGCGACCCATGTGCGCAAGCCATGCCAAATGGCGCACTCAACTTGCTGGACGTGGTCAACCTCGCGTTGTGCAACAACCCGCAAACCCGCGAAGTATGGGCAAGTGCGCGTGCACAAGCGGCACAGGTTGGCGTAAGCAAGGCGAGTTATTTGCCAAGCCCCAACCTGACCGCTTCAGGCAGCCGCAGCAGGGTGGATGCCGCACCCAACGTATACCAGCGCAGCATCGGTTTGAGCCTTTCCTATCTGCTCTATGACTTCGGTGGACGTGCGGCCAATCTGGAAAGTGCGCGCCAATTGTTAAATGCGGCGACTGCCACACAGGACAGCACCGTACAAACAGTATTCCTCTCAGCAGTGCAGGCTTTTTACCAGACACAGGCGACTCTTGCCGCGCTGGACGCGGCGCGCGAATCGGAGCGCGCCGCAAAAGAAAGTTTTGCGGCAGCCGAGGCGCGCTATCTCATCGGGAGCGCCACACCTGCCGACAAGTTGCAGGCACAAACGGCATACTCGCAAGCCACACTGAACCGCATCACCGCCGATGGCAACATGAAAAATTCAAAGGGTACGCTGGCTAACATGCTTGGACTGGATGCCAATCGGAATGTGGCATTGATATCTGCAAGTGGTTTTTCTGCCAAACAAAACTCTTTCACTACCTCTCAACACAATCCTCTAAAGCTTGATGTGGCTACTGGCAGTGCCGCCAACCATCCGGTCGACCCGGAAAAGGACGCCGGTTATGCGGATAAAATGGAAACTGAAGCGCTTAAAATTTCTGAACGCGATGTTGCTGCATTGATTGAGGAGGCGCGGCAACGGCGCCCGGATTTATATGCTGCGGCAATGCAGGTAAAAGCCGCTGAAGCCAATGTGGACGCGGCGCGCGCAGCAGGCAAGCCGACGATCTCTCTGACTGCTTCGACCAATCAAAGCAGCAGCGCGGGCGTCACCTCGCGCGGCTCATCAGCCGGGGTCACGCTGAACGTGCCAATTTTCTCCGGCTTTGCGCCAACCTATCGAATACGCGCTGCCGAAGCGCAGGTAGAAACCAGAAATGCGCAACTGGAGCGCCTGCGTTTACAAGTAGCACTGGATGTCTGGACAGCTTACCAAAACCTCACCACTGCGACACAATCGCTACGCTCGACCGCCGACTTGCTGAGCAGCGCCGAGCAATCGGAACGTGTCTCGCTTGGCCGCTACAAGGCCGGGGTGGGCAGCATGCTGGACGTATTGAATGCGCAAAGTGCCTTGGCCAGCGCGCGCCAGCAGCGTATCCAGTCCACGTTCAACTGGAATATCAACCGCGCCACACTCGCTCAGGCAATGGGCAATCTGAACGCCGACTTATTGCAAGCGTTGCCGGACAGCAGTAATCAACCCGGTACGAGCACACAACAGAAAAAAAGCCCGCCATGAAAAAATTATTGCGCTCGCCAATTGTCTTGTTCTTGCTCGCTGTTGCCGTCATCACTGCAGGAATCGTCATGTACCGTCAGCTCTACATGGTTTCACCGGAACAGCAATACCGCGTACAACCAGCAGAAAAAGGCGACATCAGCCAGACCGTCTCGGCCAATGGCACGATCAATCCGGTGTCATTGGTAAATGTCGGCACACAGGTTTCCGGCACGGTGAAAAAACTCTATGTGGATTTCAACAGCAAGGTGGAGAAAGGACAGGTGTTGCTGGAGCTGGATGATGCGCTGCTCGCCGCACAGAAAAAACAAAGCCAAGCCAATGTGCAAAGCGCCACCGCTTCGCTGGAGCTTACCACCGCCAACGAAGCGCGCATGCGCAGCCTGTTTGCGCAGGAGTATGTTTCGCGGCAGGAGCTGGATACCGCCATACAAGCCAAAAAAGCCGCCGAGGCGCAATTGCAGCTAACGCGGGCGACAGTGGAAAAAGACCAGGCCAACCTCGCTTATTCGGTAATCCGCTCACCGGTATCCGGTGTGGTGGTAGATCGCTCGGTGGATGTCGGCCAAACCGTTGCCGCCAGTTTGCAAACTCCGACGCTGTTCAAGATCGCGCAGGATTTATCCAAGATGCAGATCGACGCGAATTTTGCCGAGGCGGATATCGGCAGCATCCGCGTCGGGCAGGCGGTGCGCTTCACCGTGGATGCCTTCGCGGGGCGCAACTTTCAAGGCGTAGTCAAGCTGATACGGCTTAATCCAACCACCGTACAAAATGTAGTGACCTACGATGTAGTGATCAATGTGGACAATCCCGAGCAAATTTTATTGCCCGGCATGACTGCTTATGTAAGCATCGCGGTAGCCGAGCGCAAGGATGTGTTACTGATTCCCAACGCCGCGCTACGTTTCAAACCCGCCAGTAGCAATACACAAAAGAGTAGCGCCCATCTTGGCGGCTCGCCAAATGGGGATGCCGCCAAACCCAAAAAAGACGCGTTTTCCGGCAAAGTGCATGTGTTGAAGCAAGGCGAACTGAAACCTGTCAGCGTGACGCTCGGCATCACCGATAACCGCTATACCGAAGTCGGCGGCGACGAGCTCAAGGCGGGCGATCAGGTAGTCATTGGCGAAGCGCAAGCAGCGGACAAATCGACCAGTTCTGGCAGCAGGCCACCGATGAGAATGTTCTAATGTCATTGTTTTGTAGGGGCGCAATTTATCGTGCCCTAATCTGTTCATACACCAGAAACTGGGCGCGATAAATCGCGCCCCTACGAAATTCACTATTGATAAAAAATGTCCGACTCCGTCATTCGTATCGAAAACCTGTACAAATCCTACGAGACTTCTGCCGGATTGTTTCCTGCATTGAAAGATATCAGCCTCAGCATCGCAGCCGGTGAGTTTGTCGCGATCATGGGGCCGTCCGGCTCGGGAAAATCCACTTTCATGAACCTCATCGGCTGCCTCGACAAGCCCAGCGCCGGGCGTTATGTGCTGGATGACCGCGATGTTGCGGAACTGGGCAAGGACGAACTGGCCTTGTTGCGCAATCGCACCATCGGCTTCGTGTTCCAGGGCTTCAATCTGTTGCCACGCATGTCGCTGCTGGAAAACGTGGCTCTGCCGCTGATCTATTGCGGAGCGGAACGCGAGGAACGCCAACAACGCGCGCAGGAACTGCTCGCCAAAGTCGGGCTGGAAGGTTACGCAGCCTCCATGCCCAACAAAATCTCTGGAGGGCAACAGCAGCGCGTGGCGATTGCGCGCGCCCTGATTAACCGCCCGCGCCTGCTTCTTGCCGACGAGCCCACCGGCAACCTCGACAGCCATACCAGCGAGGAAATCATGGCGTTGTTTGAGAATCTCAACCGCGAGGGTATCACCATCGTGTTGGTGACCCACGAAGCGGACATCGCGCGCCATGCCAAACGCCAGGTGAGATTCCATGACGGGCGCATCGTCAGCGACCAGGCCACTACTCATCATGATCCCATAACTGGGAGCGCGGGCATCCTGCCCGCATGCGGGCAGGATGCCCGCGCTCCATGATGTTCGCGATGCTCGGTGAGGCTTGGAGAGCGATGGGTGCCAACCGGCTGCGCACGCTGCTGACCATGCTCGGCATGGTGATCGGCGTCGGCGCAGTGGTATTGATGATGTCCATCGGACAGGGCGCGCAATATGCGATCAAGCAAACTATTGCCGCGATGGGCAGCAACCTGTTCGTGCTGCTCTCCGGACACACTTCGACAGGCGGTGTGCGCTCCGGCAGCGGTGGCGCCCATACCCTGACTGCCAGCGATGCGGAAGCGATCGCCGAACTGCCCGGCGTGCAGGCTGTCGCGCCGATTCATCCCGGCAACGCGCAAGTCGTATATGGGCCGAACAACTGGAATACCTCTGTCATCGGCACCACCCCGGGCTATCTGGAGGCGCGTTCCTGGCCGGTTATTTCCGGTTCTATTTTCACCAGTTCAGACGTGCGCTCGGCTACACGTGTCGCATTGATCGGAAAAACTGCTGCGGAAAATTTATTTGGCGATGAAGATCCGGTCGGCAAAACCTTCCGCATCCGACAAAGCCCGTTTGTCGTCCTCGGAATATTGGCGGTCAAGGGGCAAGGCATGGATGGGCGCGATCAGGATGACACCATCATCATTCCGCTCACCACCGCGCAGCGCCAGGTTTTTGGCTCCCAGTTTCAAGGTTCGGTGCGCATGATCATGGTGCAGACCACCACCCAGGAAATCATGCCCGCCGTGGAAAAATCCATGACCGAACTGCTGCGTCAGCGACACCGCATCCGCGAAGGCATGGATAACGATTTTTCCCTGCGCAACCTTACTGCGGTGGCTGACTCCGCCGAAGAAAGCACGCGCACCATGTCGCTACTGCTCGGCGCAATCGCCTCTGTTTCGCTGCTGGTGGGTGGCATCGGCATCATGAACATCATGCTGGTTTCCGTCACTGAGCGCACTCGCGAGATCGGCATCCGCATGGCAATCGGCGCGCGCGAACGCGACATCCTGCTGCAATTTTTGCTGGAGGCCATCATCATCTCGGTAGGCGGTTGCTTCATCGGGCTGCTATTGGGTATAGGTGGCGCGCTGCTGGTTAATATGCTGACCGGCACGGTGGTTATCATCTCGGTCAGCTCGGTGGTCGTGGCATTTGGCGTAGCCGCGACAGTAGGTATTTTTTTCGGGTTTTATCCGGCACGCAAAGCCGCGCAGCTTGATCCGATAGAGGCGTTACGCTACCAGTAAAACTGGCCCATGAAAACTCAACCTGACGGGCATGGCAAGCTGCCGCTCCTGATAGCGAAACCCGCCATGCTCATTCCCATCTTCCCACCTCTCTGGTGGAACTACTGACCATTCGATTGTACACCTCTGAATCATTCTCAGACTAAGCGGCGCGGATGCTCCTTCATCGTCAAGGGGGTGTTGGTTAGATATTTTCCTGATCAAGATCGAATGACTTGTGCAATACGCGCACAGCAAGTTCCAGATATTTCTCGTCGATGACCACGGAAATCTTGATTTCCGAGGTGGAGATCATCTGGATGTTGATGCCTTCTTCCGCCAGGGTGCGGAACATCTTGCTAGCGATGCCTACATGCGAGCGCATCCCGACTCCCACCACCGAGACCTTGGCCGCCTTGCTGTCGCCGATAACCTCGCGCGCACCGATATGCGGCTGCACCTTGTTTTTCAGAATGTCCATTGCCTTGGCAAACTCATTGCGGTGCACGGTAAACGAGAAGTCCGTCATCTCGTCCACGCCGACATTCTGGATGATCATGTCCACGTCGATGTTGGCGTCGCTGACTGGCCCCAAAATTTGATAGGCGATGCCGGGCTTGTCCGGCACACCCAGCACGGTAATCTTGGCTTCGTCGCGGTTGAACGCGATCCCGGAAATAATGGCTTGTTCCATTTTTTTGTCATCCTCAAAAGTAATCAGCGTGCCTTCGCTATCTTCTTCAAAGCTGGACAGCACGCGCAGCTTGACCTTGTATTTTCCGGCGAATTCCACCGAACGGATTTGCAGCACCTTGGAGCCGAGGCTGGCCATTTCCAGCATCTCCTCGAAGGTAATGCTTTTTAAGCGGCGCGCTTCAGGAACCACGCGCGGGTCGGTGGTGTAAACGCCGTCCACATCGGTATATATTTGGCACTCATCGGCACGCAATGCGGCGGCAATCGCCACGCCGGTGGTATCCGAACCGCCACGCCCCAGCGTGGTGATATTGCCTTGCCCGTCCACGCCCTGAAAACCGGCTACCACCACCACGCAACCGTTCGCCAGGTCGGCGCGGATATTCTGTTCGTCGATAGAAACGATCCGCGCTTTGGTAAAGGCGTTGTCGGTCAGAATCTTGACCTGTCCGCCAGTGTAACTCCTGGCTTTTAGCCCCAGCTCCTTGAGAGCCATCGCCAACAGGCCGATGGTGACCTGTTCGCCGGTGGATACAATCACATCCAGTTCGCGCGGATCGGGATTTTTTTGAATTTCCTTGGCGAGCGTGATCAGCCGGTTGGTCTCGCCGCTCATTGCGGATACCACCACCACCACTTGATGCCCGAGAGCCTTGAATTTCGCGACGCGCCGCGCCACGTTCTTGATGCGGTCTGGGTTGCCGACCGATGTGCCGCCGTACTTTTGTACTATCAATGCCACGATTGTCCACACTTAACTTTAAAAGTGAGTGCAATTCTAGCGCAACTGACCAAAAAAAACGAGGCGACAGGATGCCAAGGGGTGAAAATAATACCAACGTAACTACTCAGGTAGCCCGGAGTAGGCAGTAGGATTAATGGAGCGCTTGATTGACCTTGTCCAGCCCATCCTCGCCCAGTAAACCTACCGCCGCTTTCAGGCGCAGCTGGCTGATGAGGTAACTATATTCGGCTTGGTACAAATCGCGGCGGGTGGCATAAAGCTGCTGCTGTGCATTCAAAACATCGAGGTTGGTGCGTACGCCGACCTCCTGACCAAGTTTACTGGCTTCCAGAACGCTCTCGCTGGAGGTCAGCGCTTGCTGCAAGGCTTTTACCTGCGCGATGCCATTGACCACGCCGAGATAGGCTTGGCGAGTTTGCAGCGCGACACTGCGGCGGGTGTTTTCCATATCCTGCCTGGCGCGCTCCAGGTTGGCTTCTGCTTCGCGCCATTTTGAATTGACCGCGCCGCCCTGAAACAGGGGTATATTCAGTTGCACGCCGACACTCTTGCTGGTGTTGTCGCTGCCCACACCGAAGCTGCCGCCATTGGACTGGTTGTTGGAATAATTCGCCACCAGATCCACCGTTGGATAGTGCCCACCACGGTTGCGCGCCACTTCTTTTTCTGCAATCTCGGCACCCGCTTGGGCGATGGCAAGTTGCAGGCTGTTTAGTTGGGCATTGTCTACCCATTTTTCCATGTCGGCGGGTTGCGGGTATTCAAGCTTGAATCCCTTGCCGAGATGATTGAGGTCTTTCGGCATTGCGTTGATCAACTGCTGCAACGCGCGCTTCTTGATTTCCAGGTTGCTCTGCGCGGCGATTTCCTGCGCGCTGGTCAGGTCATAACGCGCTTGCGCTTCATGCGTATCGGTAATGGTGGCGCTGCCCACCTCGAAGTTGCGCTTGGCCTGTTCCAGTTGCTCGGAAATGGCGGTTTTTTGCGCCTCGGCGAGCTGTACACTGTCTTGTGCGATCAGCACATCGAAGTAGGCTTGCGCAACACGCAGGATCAAATCCTGTTCGGCGATTTTGAATTGCGCCTCGGTTTGCGCGACCTGCAATTCGGATTCGGTATAGGCCAGCCAGTTTTGCTGGCGGAACAGCGGCTGCGTCAGGTTCACGCCGTAGCCGTGACTGTTGTAGCGGTTGTTACCGCCGGGAAGGATCGTCGCGCCGCGATATTGAGTGGTGCTGTCGTTAAACGTGCTGTTCGCGTTGAGGTTGATGTTGGGCATCAACAGCGAGCGGCCTTGCGGCAGCTTTTCCTGCCCGGCCTGCTGCATGGCGCGCGCGGCGGCAAACACCGGGTCGTTTGCCTGAGCGGCGCGGAAAGTTTCCAGCAGATCGGCAGCCTGCGCCCAACTGCTCACGCCGATCAATGCTGCCAAAAAAAACGGGGATGGCTTTAGTTTCATCAGGGTTTTGCGTGTCTGCAATATTAGTTATTTCTAATATTACAACTTCCTGCTGGTTTGCGCAATCCCAGAGTTTCAGAATACGAATCGCTTGGGCTGTTCCGCATTCCGCAACGGTGCGACACAGGTTTCCATGATGTTGACCGTCTCGAATGTGTCGCGCGCAACGCGGGTAATCAGCTTTGCTTCCATCAACGGCGCGTCCCCCACAATGGCAAACAGCCGCCCGCCGACATTCAGGCTGTTCTGGAACTCTTTTGGCAATACCGGCGTCGAGCCGGTCAGCACAATGGCATCATAAGTGCCGCCGCGCCAACCATGCGATGCATCGCCTGTTTCAAGGATAATGTTGTTGCGGTGATAAGCGGCCAGATTCTGTTTGGCCATGGCGCTCAATTCAGGAACGATTTCGACTGAAGCGACTTGCTTCGCCAGCGCAGACAGCAGCGCAGTCAAATAGCCGCTACCGGTACCCACCTCCAGGACAGCGTCGTTGCCGGTCAGATGCAACTCCTGCACAACGCGCGCCTCCAGTTTGGGCGGCCACATCTTGGCACCATAACCCAGCGGGATTTCCATGTCTGCAAATGACAACTTTCTCTTGTCTGCTGGTACAAAATGTTCACGGCGAACGTGCTCGAGCAATTCCAGAATCCGCCCCTCCAGCACTTCGCATGGGCGGATTTGTTGTTCTATCATGTTAAAGCGTGCTAGTTCCATGTTTTGTACCCTCTCCCCTGAATCGTTGCGCTATTATTTTGGATCCGGCTGTTTATTACTCACATGATGCATTGATCGAATGATGCCACACAACCAGTCCAACTGCCGGATTTTCGAATTATCGCCCCAGCCGCGAATATATACCAGCGGCCAGTATAACAACCCCTGTATGCTGACTCAACAACCCAACGCATTGCATGCCAACTCAGGGTCGGCTTCGATTGGCGCTCAATTACCGGCCATGATCCGCGCGGACAGCCATGCTTCAATATCGCGCACTTCTGCCTCGCACAACGAGTGCTGCATGGCATATTCATGCCATTCCACTGCGTAGCCAAACTCCCGCAACGCATCCCTTGAAGCGACCCCCAGCCGATAAGGCACGACCGGGTCGCTACGTCCATGTGCCATAAAAATCGGTGTTTTTCGTGCGCCTGCGGAAGGCTCCCGAGCGGCGCTCTCGGCCAGTGGCAAATATGTGGAGAGCGCCAATACGCCGCCTAGCACATCGTTCCGGCGCAATGCGGTGTGCAGCGCGATGGCTCCGCCCTGAGAAAACCCGGCCAAAAAGATATTGCATGGCGCAATGCCGCGCAACATCTCTTGTTCAATCAGCGCTTCGACGGCAGCTTGCGAATCATAGATTCCCTCCTCATCCTGATGCGCATCGATATTGGGATGGGCAATGTCATACCAAGCGCGCATCACATATCCGCCGTTGATGGTGACCGGGCGTTGCGGGGCATGCGGAAAAATATAGCGTATTGCTACAGGCAAATTCAATTCGTCAACCATGGACACGAAATCATGACCATCCGCCCCCAAGCCATGCAGCCAGATGATGCTGTGATGGGGTTGCTCGCCGGATTCGAGTGCAATGTGCGGAAGAATGGTGGTCATATTTGGCGTTATATCGGTTTGAAGTTATAAGATGCACATCGGTAATTGAAATATAACAATGGCTACATGTGCGATCCGAGTCATGCATTAGACTGCACAACCAAAAACCGCTATGCTGTGCGCCTTCACGAAACGCGCCCGTAGCTCATTTGTATAGAGTATTGGTTTCCGAAGCTTACGGTCATTCGGGCGTGTTGGGGTAAAATAATAGACGGTTCACTTTGTAGTTTCCGTGCTTTTTTCAAATACGCGCTCGTAGCTCAGCTGGATAGAGTATCGGTTTCCGAAGCCGAGGGTCGTGGGTTCGACTCCCGCCGAGCGCGCCACATAAGGCTTTTTGGCCACCTTGTTGCGCACAGGCACCAGTGGTTCTATGCGCTTCCAGAATTCATCTGTCACTTCCCATGATTTAACCTTGCTCATCAACGCCCCCGTTTGTTGGAATCATGGGGAATGGATTATGCGTTATTTACGGATAAGTTCTAAGTGTTTTATTTGTGCTCTAGCGCACAGAGAAGATATTAAGAAATGGAGATTATCTGGCTCTTCGCGCAACACCCTCAATATTGGGTATTCGCAACA
>MGWP01000032.1 GCA_001801055.1 Gallionellales bacterium GWA2_55_18
AGCGGCTCGAGATTCTGCTTTTGATCGGGCATCTGGCTGGATGGCTGATGCGCTTGATCGGCGAGAGCGCACAGCAGTGCCAGATGCAACTTCAATTCCAAAGCGTTTGCCGCCTCGGCCACAAGGAAATCTCTGTGCCCACTCTGGCTCGCCGTGTTATTGATGCAGGGCCGGGCTGGCTGCGACGGCTTCGACCCAAGGATTCCATAACCTTGCTACAACAACAGGTTCAGGAGGCTTGTCATGCTGTGTGAATATGAGGGGAAACCTCAGACTCTTGTCCGCTTTGTTGGCACGACGATAGCGTGCCCGTATCGCCTCAAGATAGGCGCGTTGCTCTTGTTTGCCCATGTCAGATTACCCCTGTTGTTTCGGTAACCTTTAACTTGAGGCAACGATCCCTTCTTGCGACTACCTCAGGTAATTTTTATCTTGAGTCAATTCGCAAAGCGAAAATCGCGGTTGTGGAACGCATGGGCTTTTGCTAGAATCGCGCCCTCAATTTTTTGGTAGAAGGTAGTTTGTTTATGACAACTGTAAGAGTTAAGGAAAATGAGCCGTTCGAAGTCGCAATGCGCCGCTTCAAGCGTTCCGTGGAAAAAACCGGCCTGCTGACTGATTTGCGCGCCCGCGAGTTTTACGAGAAACCCACCGCAGAACGCAAGCGCAAGCTGGCAGCCGCAGTGAAGCGCCATTACAAGCGCCTGCGCAGCCAGGTTCTTCCTCCCAAGCTTTACTGATCCATATTTACTGATTTGCCGCGTCCGCCACGGATGTAGCGATTGGTTTCAATATGAGTCTTAAGCAACAAATCACTGAGGATATGAAAACCGCGATGCGCGCCAAGGATACGGCGCGCCTCGGGGCTATTCGCCTGTTGCTCGCTGCGATGAAACAGCGCGAAGTCGATGAGCGCATCGAATTGACGGATGCGGACGTGGTCGCCATCATCGAAAAGATGAACAAGCAGCGGCGCGATTCCATCAGCCAGTATGAAGCGGCTGGTCGCCAGGATCTGGCGGATGTCGAGAAGTTCGAGATGACCGTATTGGCCGCTTATATGCCGCAACAGATGAGCGAAGCCGAAATCACCGCCGCCGTGGCCGAGGTGATTGCCGCCACTGGCGCGGCTGGCCCGCAGGACATGGGCAAGGTGATGGGCGCGATCAAACCCAAGTTGGCCGGACGCGCCGATATGGGAAAAGTCTCCGCGTTGATCAAGGCGCAATTATCCAGATAAGCAGGTTGGGCAAAAGCCTGTCTTGAGCATAGTCGAAGGGCGTAGCGTGCCCAACTTGATGGCTTGTTGGGCACGGCCTCCGGCCTTTGCCCAACCTACGCGAGTGGATGCCGGATCAAGCCCGGCATGACGAAAATTCTTAAGGCAACTTCTAAGTATCGATCTTGACGCAAGGGCGGTGCTGGCGTGATTCCAAAAAGCTTCATTCAGGACCTGCTCAATCGCCTCGATATCGTCGATGTGGTCGAGCGCTATGTGCCGCTCAAAAAGGCCGGCGCGAATTTCGTGGCCTGCTGCCCGTTTCACAACGAAAAATCCCCCTCGTTCACCGTCAGCCAGGCCAAGCAGTTCTACCATTGCTTCGGCTGCGGCGCACACGGCACGGCAATCGGCTTTGTCATGGAGCATGCCGGACTCGGCTATGTCGAGGCAATCGAAGATCTGGCGCGCAGCGTCGGCCTGGACGTGCCGCGCGAGCGTTCCGCAGCGGGAGATGCCCAGAGAGAATACGCCCAGAAAGTTGCGCCGGATCTGTATGAAGTGACGCAAGCCGCCACGCGCTATTACCGCGAACAGCTCAAACAGTCGCAGCGCGCGATTGATTACCTCAAGCAGCGCGGGTTGAGCGGCGAGATCGCCGCAAAATTCGGCATCGGCTATGCGCCGGACAGCTGGCAGAATCTCGCCGCCGCGTTCCCGAATTATCAGGATGCAACCCTGAATGAAACTGGCCTGGTTATCAGCGGTGATGACGGCAAGCGCTACGACCGCTTCCGCGACCGCATCATGTTCCCCATCATCAACGTGCGCGGGCAGGTCATCGGCTTCGGCGGGCGCGTGCTGGATAAGGGCGAGCCGAAATATCTCAATTCGCCGGAAACCCCGCTGTTTGAAAAAGGCCGCGAACTATACGGCTTGTTCCAGGCGCAAAAAGCCATTCGCGGCGGGCAGCAAGTGCTGGTGGTGGAAGGCTACATGGACGTGGTAGCGTTGGCGCAACTCGGTGTGGAATATGCCGTGGCGACGCTGGGCACGGCGACCACGCCGTATCACGTGCAGAAACTGCTGCGCTTGACCGAGCATATCGTGTTCAGTTTCGACGGCGACAAGGCCGGGCAGAAGGCGGCTTGGCGCGCGCTGGAAAACGCGCTGCCTTACCTGCAGGACGGCAAGCACATCAGCTTCCTGTTTCTGCCGGTCGAGCATGACCCGGACAGCTTCATCCGCGAATTCGGCAAGGATGCTTTCGAGCAGCGTGTGCGTGAAGCGATGCCGCTGTCCGGTTACCTGCTGCGCGAAGTCAGTGCGGAGCTGGACTTGCGCACCCAGGAAGGGCGCAACCAATTATTGCAGCGCGCCAAGCCGCTGCTGACCGCGATCACCGCGCCGGTTACCGCATTATTGCTGCGCAAGGAAGTAGCGGCGCTTTCCGGCGTGAGCCAGGAAGAGCTGGAGTCGTTGTACGAAATCAAGCCAGTCGCGCGTGGGGCGCGCAAGCCTTTCCAGAAAGTCGGCCGCGCGCCGCCATCGGCGAACCGGCTGCTGTTGCAGTGCCTGATAGCGCGGCCTGCACTGGGCGCGCAAGTACCCGTTGAATGGCATGGCGAGGGAGGCGACGCCGAGGCGGTTGCCGCAGTGCTGTATGTGTTGCGGGAGAACAGTTTTGCAATGAGCAGTCCCGCGCTCACGCAATCGTTCCAAGGAACGGCGCATGAAAAAATTCTGGCATCCGCCGAAGCGGACATGCTGAATTGGGGTGAGAACTTTGATGTGGACGGCGAGTTCACCGGATTATTGGGCAAGCTTGAAGACGGGCAGCGTCGCCAGCAATTCCAAACTTTGCAGATAAAATTGGCGCAGGGAGGTTTGTCAAACCTGACCGACACAGAGCGTGAGCAGTATCTGCAATTACTGCAACGCGGCTGACGTTTGAACCTAGAAAAAGCAGTTGTCCTGATGAACTAACCATTGGCTTCTACGTTGTAATACGAAGGCTTCCCCCCAGTTCCCGCAGTCGCTTCACGCCGTCGCGCTTCATGGCTCCGCAAAAGATCGCTATGCCATCAAGCGCTCGCCGTTCGCAATGGGTAGCTTGAATGTGCCGTGGTTCCGGCTGCATAGCATCAGTTCGTGCTGAATCACAAGCGCAGATCATGCTTTGCCCGCATCGGCCAAACCGCATATAATCGCATAACGTCATAGAGTACCGCCCACAACATGAATGTCATCCGCATCCTTATATTGTTAACTGCTGCCGCGCTGACCGGCTGCGCCTCCACCCACGCAAAAAATCCCGCTGACCCGCTGGAATCGTTCAATCGCGGCATGTATCAATTCAATGACGTACTGGACAAGGCCATTGTCAAGCCGGTTGCGCAAGGCTACGGCACCGTGATGCCGGCTCCGGGCAAGATCATGGTGAACAATTTCTTTTCCAATCTGGATGATCTTATAGTCACCATCAACGATCTGCTGCAATTCAAATTTATCCAAGCCGCCTCCGATGGCTCGCGCTTCATTTTCAACACGACTTTCGGCGTATTCGGCCTGCTTGATGTGGCGAACAGGCTTGAAAAACATAATGAGGATTTTGGTCAGACGCTAGGTTACTGGGGGGTCGGCAACGGCCCCTATATTGTGTTGCCCATTTTCGGCCCGAGCACGTTGCGTGACGGCATCGGCCTGATTGCGGATAACCGCCCAAGCAAGCTGCGCCGGGTCGACCATATGCGCACCCGCAACCAGATGTTTGCATCCAAGGCCATCAGCCACCGTGAACAGATTCTGGATCAGGAAAAAGTGCTGGATGAAGCCGCGATAGACCGCTATGAATTCATCCGCGACGCCTACTTGCTGCGCCGCAAGAGCCTGATATATGACGGCAACCCGCCGCGTGAAAAATACGATGACGAGGAAAATGATACCGACACCAAGAAACAACAGACACCTATCATCAACGTGCCTTCGGCGCAGGACAACGCGCCGAAGGCCAGCCCGATAGGCCGCAATGCTGCGCAGCACCCCTTCTTTGCCCAACAATCCTTTGCACCTGCCGCATTTGAACCGCGTCAAGCGCTGTATCCGCAAGATAACGTGCACAAAGTGTGGGTGGCGCAGCGCACCGGCATACGTTAACAGGGCGCAAAATATCCAATAAAAAAGGCCTGCGAAAGCAGGCCTTTTTCATGTCCGTCTTTTGTAGGGGCGAGATTTATCGCGCCCAATTTTATTCATGCACCAGAGAAAGGGCGCAATGAACTGCGCCCCTACGATTTAACTTCCTGAGCGCAACGCCTCGATCCGTTCCTCCAGCGGCGGATGGGTCATAAACAATTTCGAGAATTTGTGTCCGCCGGAAATACCGAATGCGGCGATTTTTTCCGGCAAGGCGGCCTGCTCGTGGTTGATCTTCAGACGTTCCAGCGCGGCAATCATTTTATTGCGCCCGGCCAGATTGGCACCGCCCGCATCGGCGCGGAATTCGCGCTGGCGCGAAAACCACATCACGATGGTGCTGGCCAGCACGCCCAGCACCAGTTGCGCCACGATCTCGGCGGCGAATGCGCCCATGCCTGGGCCATTGCGGCCATCATTTTTGAGCAGCACGCGATCCACGAAGAAACCGAACAGTTTGGAGAAGAATATTACGAAGGTGTTCACCACGCCCTGGATTAGCGCCAGCGTCACCATGTCACCGTTGGCGACGTGGCTGATCTCGTGCGCCAAAACAGCCTCGGCTTCGTCGCGGCTCATGTTGTGCAACAGCCCGGTGCTTACCGCTACCAGCGCATCGTTGCGGTTCCATCCGGTGGCAAACGCATTCACATCGGGCGCATCGTAGATCGCCACTTCCGGCGTGCCGATACCCGCCATCTGCGCCTGTTTGCGCACGGTATCCACCAGCCAGCGCTCGGTCGGGTCGATCGGGTTCTCGATGACCTGCGCGCCGACCATGCGCTTGGCCGACCACTTGGACATTGCCAGCGAAACCAGTGAGCCGGCAAAACCGATTACCGCCGACAATACCAGCAACGCGCTGAAATTGATGCCGCCGGTCTCATCCATCCAGCGATCCACCCCGAGCAGGCGCAACGTGATATTGATCACGAACAGCACCGCAAGATTGGTCAAGATAAACAAGAAAATACGTTTCATACTGTTGATTCCTCCATCAAAATACAGTGCGCAGTCTAACTGCCACTGGTAAAACGACTAGCCATCCGGCTAACCCAGCAAAAGGTGCTGGGCAAGCATTGGCTATCGCTATATGGGGCACATTCCCGTTTTTCCAAGCGTACGATCAGATAACCAAATCGAAAGGAAGTTTCACCACTCGCAACTCAAAAAAATCGCTCAGGCAGCTATCGACTTTACCGTATGCTCAAACTCGCCAAGCTTCCTAGCCCAATGATGTGCGCTGTCAAAAATAGCTGATTTTTAACGGCTATCTAGCCAGCCTTCCTGAACAGCGCCGACTGGGCATGCGCCTGCAAGCCTTCGCCGAATGCCAGCGTAGCTGCGATTGCGCCGAGCTTCTGCGCGCCTTGCGCGGAAACCTGGATCAGGCTGCTGCGTTTCTGGAAGTCGTACACGCCCAGCGGCGAGGAGAAACGTGCGGTGCCGGAAGTCGGCAGTACGTGGTTCGGCCCGGCGCAGTAGTCGCCGAGCGATTCGGAGGTGTAGCGCCCCATGAAGATCGCACCGGCGTGTTTCAGCTTGGGCAGCAAGCTTTGCGGGTCTTCGACCGACAATTCCAGATGCTCGGGTGCGATGCGGTTGCTGATGAGGCAGGCTTCGTCGAGATCGGTGACATGAATCAATGCGCCGCGATTCTCCAGCGCGGTCTGAATGATGTCGCGGCGCGGCATCTGCTCCAGCAGTTTGTCTGCACTGGCTGCTACTGCCTCAATGAATTTTGCATCGGGCGACAGCAAGATCGCCTGCGCCAGTTCGTCGTGTTCGGCCTGCGAGAACAAATCCATCGCGATCCAGTCCGGATCGGTCTGCCCGTCACAGATCACCAGAATTTCCGATGGCCCGGCGATCATGTCGATGCCGCACGCGCCGAATACGCGACGTTTGGCGGAGGCGACGTAGGCATTGCCGGGGCCGACGATCTTGTCCACTTTCGGGATGGTCGCCGTGCCGTAAGCCAATGCCGCCACCGCCTGCGCGCCGCCGATGGTGAACACGCGATCCACGCCGGACAGGTACGCCGCCGCCAGCACCAGTTGATTCTTCACGCCGTCCGGAGTCGGTACCACCATGATGAGCTCGGCCACGCCCGCGACTTTGGCGGGCAGCGCATTCATCAGCACAGAGGAAGGATAGGCCGCCTTGCCGCCCGGCACATACAGACCGACGCGACCCAGCGGCGTGACCTGCTGGCCGAGCAGTGTGCCGTCCGCTTCGGTGTAGCTCCACGAAGTTTGCACTTGCTTCTTGTGGTAATCGGTCACGCGCTGCGCGGCTTGCTCCAGCGCGCTACGCTGTTCGGCGGGCAGGCCATCGAACGCCGCGCGCAACTCGTTCTGCGGCAGCTCCATCGCTGCGACATTCGCCAGCGGCAAGCGGTCGAATCTGGCAGTGTATTCGAGCACGGCTGCATCGCCGCGCTTGCGCACGTCGGCAAGGATGCCTGCCACGGTCGCTTCGAGCTTGTCGTCTGCGGTTTCCTCGAAGGCCAGCAGCCTGGTCAATTCTTCATCAAAACTGGCGGTGCGACTGGAAAGTTGTCTGATATTCATCTGCATCCTTCCTACTTGTTGATTGCATGTAACCGTAGGGTGGGCATAGCCCGACCTACATATGATTATTTCCTGATCGCAAGTGCAAACGCATCCAGCATCGGCTGGATCGCGGCATGCTTCAGCTTGAGTGCGGCCTGGTTCACCACCAGGCGCGACGAGATGTCGGCGATATGCTCGACCGCCTTCAGGTTGTTGGCCTTGAGCGTGCCGCCGCTGCTCACCAGATCGACGATCGCATCCGACAATCCCACCAGCGGAGCCAATTCCATCGAGCCGTACAGCTTGATCAGGTCCACATGCACGCCTTTTGCGGCGAAGTGATCCCTAGCGGTCTGCACATACTTGGTCGCCACGCGCAGGCGCGCGCCCTGGCGCACTGCGGAGTCATAATCAAAATCGTTGCGCACCGCTACCATCATGCGGCAACGCGCGATATTCAAATCCAGCGGCTGATACAGGCCGATGCCGCCGTGCTCGTTGAGCACATCCTTGCCCGCCACACCAAGGTCTGCTGCGCCGTATTGCACATAGGTCGGCACATCGGAAGCGCGTACGATGATAAGCCGCACATCGGTGCGGTTGGTCGGCAGGATCAGCTTGCGCGAAGATTCCGGGTCTTCCAGCGGCGTAATTCCTGCTGCCGCCAGCAGCGGCAGGGTTTCCTCGAAGATGCGGCCTTTGGATAAGGCGATAGTAATCATTGTTTTACCCTTCGTTACCACCCTCTCCCCCAACCCCTCTCCCGCCAGCGGGAGAGGGTGGCGCTTCTGCTCCGGGAGAGGGTGTTTATTTTATCCTGCGTATTTGAGCGCCCAGTGCCGACAGTTTAGCTTCAATGTGCTCATAGCCGCGATCCAGATGGTAGATGCGGTCGATCACGGTTTCGCCCTGCGCCACCAGCCCGGCGATAACCAGACACGCCGAGGCGCGCAAGTCGGTCGCCATGATCGCCGCGCCTTCCAGTTGCGCACAGCCTCTAATCACGGCGGTGTTGCCTTCCACGTCGATCTGCGCGCCGAGACGGCGCAACTCCTGCACGTGCATGAAGCGATTCTCGAAAATCGTCTCGACCACCATCGCGCTGCCTTCCGCGATGCAATTCAGCGCCATGAACTGCGCCTGCATGTCGGTGGGGAACGCCGGGTATGGTGCGGTGCGCACATTCACTGCCTTGGGGCGCCGGTTCATTTGCAGGCTGATCGTGCTGCCTGATACTTGTATGGTTGCGCCGGCCTCTTGCAGTTTCTCCAACACGTTGTCGAGTATGTCGGCGCGCGTATCGGTCAATGTGATGCTACCGCCCGCTGCTGCCGCCGCAACCAGGAAGGTGCCGCTTTCGATGCGATCCGGCATGATGCGATGTGCTGCGCCATGCAGCCTGTCCACGCCGGTGACGGTGATGGTGTCGCCGCCCGCCCCTTCGATCCTGGCGCCCATGGCGATCAGGCAATGCGCCAGATCCACCACTTCCGGTTCGCGTGCCGCATTTTCCAGCACGGTTACGCCGTCCGCCAGCGTCGCGGCCATCATCAGGTTTTCCGTGCCGGTCACGCTGACCAGATCGAAGCATATCCGTGCGCCCCTGAGCCGTTTCGCCCCCTTGCTCTGTGGTACTCGGGCATGGATGTAGCCGTGCTCGATATGAATTTCCGCACCCATCGCCTGCAAGCCCTTGATATGCAAATTGACCGGACGCGAACCGATGGCGCAGCCGCCCGGCAGCGAAACGCGCGCCTCGCCGAAACGGGCCACCAGCGGTCCCAACACCAGGATTGCGGCGCGCATGGTTTTCACCATATCGTAAGGCGCTTCGAGCTTGTCGATATGCGCCGCCGACAAAATATTCTGCCCGCCGTCCACCTCTATCGCCATGCCCATCTGTAGCAGCAGCTTGCGCATCGTGGCGACATCGTTCAAATCCGGCACATTGCTGAGCTGCAACGGATCGCTGGTTAGCAGACCGGCGCACAATATCGGCAACGCCGCATTCTTGGCACCGGAGATGCGCACTTCGCCATTGAGGCGGCTACCGCCCTGAATCGCCAGTTTTTGCATTGCTTGCTTAGCCCTGCTTCTGCCACTCTTGCGGTGTATAGGTTTTTATCGACAAAGCGTGGATTTCATCGCGCATCCGGTCCCCCAGAGTTTGATAAACCAATTGGTGGCGTTGCACGCGGCTCTTGCCGGTAAACGCGTCGCTGACCACCACCGCCTCGAAGTGATGCCCATCGCCGTCCACGTCTAGATGCTCAGTCGCCATGCCTTGCGCGATGTTGAGATGAATGCTTTCTGGAGTGACCATTACTATTCCTGTCGTTCGTTAATAAAAAACGGCTTGCAAAAATGCGTTTTGCTTGCCATGCATGATACTAAAAACTGGCGGTGGATGCGCGCGGTGCTAACTTGCCCCATACTCGTAGGAAATTTAACGCTTGCCCAAATGCAAGGCGCGGAAAAAATCTAGTTCCGGCTAACCTAAGCCGGATGAGCCGGAACTAAAAATGGGGAGCTGTCTTCCCGTAGGTTGGGCAAAGCGCAACGTGCCCAACATTAACAACGGCATTTTCATTCGTTGGGCACACCGCGCTTTGCCCAATTTACGCAATGATCGTCTAACCAATTGTAAATGCTTAATAAACACAATATTTTTGTCACATTTTGACATCATTTGACCGGTAAGTGACCAGGCATTTTCCCAGACTTCGCCGGGAAAAAGAGGTTCGCCTTTGGCGAACAGCAGCACCGAAAACTTTTATCACAAGCGACAATTTGTTGTCGCTTGATCTCGCTTTAGAGACTAAAGGTTTACACACACTGAAACTTCGTTTTGCAGCACCGTATATGCAAGCAAGAAATTTTTTACGCAACGCGGCATGATCAGCCATTTAGTTGCCGTTCTTTGGCAACTAAATGAATGGCTGGTAAGTTCCTCAGTTGGGATGAGATATGGGTTTTTAGAGGCTATCTTAAGCGGATTGTTGCGGCAGCAGATCGGATACACCGTACAAGCGCGCCAGGCTCAGCAAATCATCGGGCAATCCCGTCACGCGCAATTCGTGCTGGTTACGCTTGGCGGCTCTAGCCCAACCCAGCAATAAGCTGACCGCAGCGGAGTCAACGGCTTCTACTTTGGAAAAATCCACCAGGAAGTCTTCGCTGGCGAGGTGTTGCGCACCGGTTTCAAACAAGGCAGGTACTGTTGCGATAGTTAATCTACCTTGCACTATCAATCGGTTCCCTTCGCGTGTAATCACTTTGCATCCGCCTTGTGCAGCGCAACATTGGAGGAGCTAATATTTTTATCGGACAATGTCTTGATTAGGCCATCGATACCCTTTTCCTGGATTTCCGAGTTGAACGTGCCGCGATAACTGGTCACCAGGCTCACGCCTTCAATGGTCAAGTCAAAGACCTTCCAGCCATCAGCCGTCTTTGCCATTTCATAATTGACCGGGATCGGCTGTGCTCCAGGCTTGATGATATTGGTTTTGATCGTAACTTCGGTTGCGTCGGCAGCCATCTTGAACGGCTTCACGTCAATCGTTTGGTCGCGATACACGGTAAATGCCTTGGTATAAGTGCGCACCAGCATGTTGCGGTACTCTGCCACCAACGCCTGCTTTTGCTCGGGGGTCGCGGCACGCCAGGACTTGCCTACGGACAATTGGGTCATGCGCGTAAAATCAAAATGCGGCAGCACTTTTGCATCCACCAGCGCGAGAATCTTTTTCTGGTTGCCCGCCTGGATATCCTTGTCTTGTTTGACAATTGAAATAACCTCTTCCGCTGTAGTCTTGATCAGCGCATCGGGCGCAATTACTTCAGCCTGCGCGAAGCCAACCACACACAGCAAACCCACTACAACCTTAAACAAATCTTTCATTTTTGACACTCCTCAATCTATTCAACCGAACGGGCATGGCAAGTTGCCATCCCTGATAATGAAACCCGCCATGCCCGTTTCCCTGATGAAACAGCTAGCCATTCGACCAAGCTGCCAAGACCGCAGCCAAGTCACTGGTTATCCCGCAAGCGGGCGAGGGAACGAACGAATCGCTGCACGAATTTTACGTTAATCTACTTGGCAGGTTCTTCAGCTTTACTGTATAAAAACTTGCCAATCAAATCTTCCAATACCATCGCAGACTGCGTTTTTTTCAACTGATCTCCATCTTTCAGCATCTCCGCGTCTCCGCCCGCGTCCAAACCGACGTATTGCTCTCCCAGCAAGCCTGAAGTCTGGATTTTGCTAATCGTATCCCTGGAAAACTGATAGCGCTTGTCTATGCTCATTACCACTTTTGCCTCATAGCGCTGGGTATCCAGCGTAATGGACTCGACACGCCCGACCAACACTCCGGCACTTTTAATTGAGGCAGTGGCTTTCAGGCCTCCAACATTAGTAAAGTAAGCATGAATTTTGTAGGCATCAGACACATTGTAAGTACCAAGGTTCCCGACTTTCATCGCCAGCATCACCAGCGCGGCGACACCCGCTACCACGAACATCCCAACCCATAGATCTATCCCGGTACGCTCCATAGTTCAACTTCCTCCAAACATCATTGCAGTCAAAATAAAGTCCAACATCAAAATCGCCAATGACGAAGTGACCACCGTGCGCGTGGTCGCACCGGACACACCTTCCGCAGTCGGTGGTGCATCATAGCCCTCGAACAGCGCGATCACCGTCACCGCCGTACCAAACACAAAACTCTTGATCACACCGTTCAGTATGTCATGCTCAAAATCCACTGCCGCCTGCATTTGCGCCCAGAACGAACCCTCGTCCACGCCGATTTGTACCACGCCGACGAAATAGCCGCCGAACACCCCGACCGCGCTAAACAATGCCGCCAGCAGCGGCATGGAGATTATCCCGGCCCAGAAGCGCGGCGCGACGATGCGCGCGATCGGATGCACCGCCATCATTTCCATCGCCGAGAGTTGTTCAGTTGCTTTCATCAGGCCGATTTCTGCCGTCATCGCCGAACCGGCACGGCTGGCGAACAACAATGCGGCAACCACCGGCCCCAGTTCACGCACCAGTCCCAATGCCACCATTACACCGAGTGCAGATTCCGATCCATAGCGCTTAAGCGTTTCGTAACCTTGCAGGCCCAGCACCATACCGACGAATAGCCCGGCCACCACGATGATAATGAGGGACATCACGCCAGTGGAAAACAACTCTTTGATGATCAGATGAAAACGCCGGAAACTGCTTCCCGAATACGCCAGGATGAGAAAAAAGAAACGCGTCGCCATACCGATACGCCATACCGCGTTAATGGTGCGATGCCCAATCCCTCTGATAGCTTTAGCTGCCGGCATAATCGAAAATCCCTCAGGCTTGCAAGTTCAAATCTTGGCGATAATTGCCGCCGGGGTAATGGAATGGCACCGGGCCATCCATCTCGCCATGCACGAACTGGTGCACAAAATCCCTGTCGGAGGCGCGGATTTCATCCGGTGTTCCCTCCGCTACAATCACTCCGTTGGCCATAAAATAAACATAGTCGATGATTTTCAGCGACTCCTGTACATCATGCGTGACTATTATCGAAGTTGCACCCAACGCGTCATTCAGGCGGCGGATCAAGTCGCCTACCACGGTCAACGAAATTGGATCCAATCCGGCAAAGGGCTCATCATACATAATCAGCATCGGGTCGAGAGCCACCGTGCGCGCCAAAGCCACACGCCGCGCCATCCCGCCGGACAGTTCGGAAGGCATCAAATTATGTGTGCCGCGCAACCCGACCGCGTTCAGCTTCATCAACACCAGGTCATGAATCAGCTCTTCGGGCAAATCGGTATGTTCGCGCATCTGAAACGCCACATTGTCATAAACCGACATGTCGGTGAACAACGCGCCAAACTGAAACAGCATGCCCATCTTGCGGCGCATATCATATAAGCCATCTTGGCTCAAGTCGTGGAGGATTTCCCCATCCACCTTAACGTAGCCCTTTGTCGGCTTGAGCGCACCGCCGATAAGCCGCAGCAGCGTAGTCTTGCCGCAACCACTCAATCCCATGATAGTAATCAACTTTCCTTTCGGAAAGTTCATGTTAATGCCCTGCAGAACAGGGCGTTTATCATAGGTGAAATTAAGGTCACGAATTTCGACTAAATTTGCTGATGAAGACAAAATTGGAATCCAGAAAATCGGGAGGACGCATTCTAAACTACTGGGTACATAATACTCAACTCAGCCCATGGAATTACAGGATTAATCCCAATCCTGGCTGAAGGTTGCATTAACGGGTACCTCTAAAAATCCAGAGTTAGCCCAAATGCAAGGTGCGGAAAGAAATTCGTAGCACCACTACAAGCAAGGGGTTTTTTACATAACGCGGCAGTTGGGATGAAAAGTGGATTTTAGAGGCTCCTTAAGTCTTCATTTCCTTCGTATCGCTTATATGTCCGAGTTGGCTTGTAACGACAAAATATATTTAACCAAAATCTTGCGATTTGCTGTGGTGAGCAATTGCTCCGAGTAGCCTGGCATCTCTTTGCTGATCCAAGCACCGCCGCCGCCATTGGCGATCTTGTTATTCAAATAGGCTTCTGCATCAGGATTGTTCTTGTACCGTTCGGACACAGACTGCCATGCCGGGCCAAGCCGGTTTTTGCCGGTTATGTGGCATTGAAAGCAGCCGGTTTTGTCCGCTAATTGCCATTCGGGAGGCTTGTTGGATGTGTCCGGCTGGCAGCCGCATAACGCGGCCAATAACGGTACCAGCAAGATATTTCGAGTACGCATGATTCTCCTTGTTTAGGTTTTCTGATTCAAATATAAAAGCTACAACGATTCGGCGCGGCATTCTACTATAAGAGTATGCTTGGTTCCCGCTGCAATTTTGACCGCATTGTCGATTGCATTGGCCGATTCCACGCACAGCATTTCGCGCCAGCCATCCGGCTGTCCCAGGTCGCCCATTTTTTCGGCTTTTGCTGTCCACGGTGTCCACACCACGGTAGTAAGACTGCCGGATTTTGCGACGCGAATGCGCCGCTTCAGCCCGTCGTCTTCAATCACGCATTCCGTAGCGGAATTGATATATACGCGGTCGGTCTCGCCCGCGAATCGAATTATGCCATCTTGTTTTTTCAACGTCGAGATGCCCACTTTGTCCCAGTAATCGCAACCAGCCAAACCGGTCACTTGAACTGCGCCGATGTCGCTGATCTTGAAATAAGTATGCAATGCTTCGCTAATTATAAAATCGGATTCCCCGGTGTTTTCGGTGGTCAGTTCCATGCGCAACGTCTCGCCGACAATCACAGTCAGTTCGAGCCGCGAATCATGTGGCCACTGCGTCCGTGTTTTTTCATTTTCCATCAGGCGTAGCGTCAAGCGCGTCGCGCCGTTTGGTTCAGTACCGGATTCAATCACCCGCCAAGGCGCAGTACGTGCGAAGCCGTGGGCGGAAAAGCCTGGTTCGGAAGCATGCGCGCCGAACCACGGCCAGCATACCGGCACGCCACCGCGTATCGATTTTCCCGCCGTCAGCTTGGCATCGCGTGACAGCCACACCACCGGCGCTGGTTGGCTTCTGGGTTGCCAGGCCATCAGGTGTGCGCCCTGCAAACACAGCGATGCGGTCGCCTGCGGGTTGTTGATTTCCGCAATGGTCAGGCCGCTGGCTGCGCCAAGACCGCTCGCAGGGCGAGTGTCTGGCGGCGTCCCCTTTACGGGGGCATCCTCGCGGAAGCCCAGTTGCCCGTTGATGCCGAATCGTGTGTTTAATTGCTGTACCGTGACCATGTCTGTTCCCTTCAAATCTGTTTTTGTCCACGAAAGTCACGAAAAGGATCGAAATGCATATCGCAGTAACGACGCAATCCTACGGGTGAGTTGCTGCGTATATGTATCCTGTTAACACGTTTCGTGGCTTTCGTGCTTTTGCGAGTTGGGCAAAAAACGCCCATCCCTGCTTAACCCGTTTCGTGGACAAGCCTTTGTTTTTTGTTAAATCCAAATGAGCGCCGTTTCATTTTTCCACCTGCGTTACATCGCGCACCGCGCCCTTGTCGGCTGAAGTGGTCATGGCGGCGTAGGCGCGGAGTGCGGCGGACACATGGCGATCACGGCTGGCAGGCCGCCAGGCCTTGCCACCTTTCGCCTCCATCGCGGCGCGGCGGCGCGTCATTTCCGTATCGGAAACCGCCAGCGCGATGTTGCGCTGCGGGATGTCGATTTCAATGGTGTCGTTTTCTTCCACCAGGCCGATTGCGCCGCCCCCTGCTGCTTCTGGAGAGACGTGGCCGATGCTCAAGCCGGAAGTCCCGCCGGAAAAACGCCCGTCGGTGAGCAGTGCGCACACCTTGCCCAGCCCCTTGGATTTCAGGTATGAAGTCGGGTACAACATCTCCTGCATCCCCGGCCCGCCCTTCGGCCCTTCGTAGCGAATCACCACTACATCGCCTGCCATTACTTGATCGGCAAGAATTGCCGCCACCGCGTCATCCTGGCTTTCAAACACGCGCGCCCGCCCGGTGAATTTCAGGATGCTTTCGTCCACTCCGGCGGTTTTCACGATACAGCCATCCACGGCGATATTGCCGTGCAATACCGCCAGCCCGCCGTCCTGCGAATAGGCATGCACTTTGTCGCGGATGCAGCCGTTGCTGCGATCGGTGTCCAGTTCCGGGTAGTGCATGGATTGCGAGAAGGCGAGGGTGGTGACGATCCCGCCGGGTGCCGCGCGGAAAAGCTTTTTCACTTCCTCGTCGCCGGTCTGCACGATGTCCCATTGTTTAAGCGCATCTCGCAGGGTCGGGCTGTAGACCGTTTTGGCATCGGCGTGCAACAATCCGGCGCGCTCCAGTTCGCCCAGGATCGCCGGGATGCCGCCGGCGCGATGCACGTCCTCCATGTGGTATTCGGACGAGGGCGCAACCTTGCACAGGGTCGGAACATGGCGCGACAGGCGGTCCATATCACGCATGGTGAAATTCACTTCCGCTTCTCGCGCGATTGCCAGCAGATGCAGCACGGTATTGGTCGAGCCGCCCATCGAAATATCCAGCGTCATGGCGTTCTCGAACGCATCGAAGGTGGCGATGGAGCGCGGCAGCACTCCAGCATCGTCCTGCTCGTAATAGCGCCTGCACAATTCGACGATCAGGCGCCCGGCACGCAGGAACAACTGCTTGCGCTCGGTGTGGGTTGCCACCAGCGTGCCGTTGCCGGGCAGCGACAAACCGAGCGCCTCGGTCAGGCAGTTCATCGAGTTAGCGGTGAACATGCCGGAACAGGAACCGCAGGTCGGGCAGGCTGAACGCTCGATGGCATCCACTTCCGCGTCGCTGCAATGGCTGTCGGCAGCGGCGACCATCGCATCCACCAGATCCAGCCCCTTGCTCTTGCCCTGCCAGTCGACTTTGCCCGCTTCCATCGGCCCGCCGGAGACGAATACCACCGGAATATTCAGGCGCATCGCCGCCATCAGCATCCCCGGCGTGATCTTGTCGCAGTTGGAGATGCACACCAGCGCGTCGGCGCAATGCGCGTTGACCATGTACTCCACACTGTCGGCGATCAGTTCGCGGCTGGGCAGCGAGTACAGCATTCCGGCGTGCCCCATCGCGATGCCGTCGTCCACCGCAATGGTGTTGAATTCCTTCGCGATGCCGCCCGCCTTCTCGATCTCGCGTGCCACCAGTTGCCCCATGTCCTTGAGGTGTACATGGCCGGGCACGAATTGGGTGAACGAATTGGCAATCGCGATGATCGGCTTGCCGAAATCGCCGTCGGTCATGCCGGTGGCGCGCCACAGGGAGCGCGCACCGGCCATATTGCGGCCATGCGTGGAAGTGCGGGAACGGTAAGCAGGCATGTTATTTCCTCGTTGTGGTTAAAGCGCACGTATAATCCTTAAAACCTCTTTTCATCCACGAAAAGCACGAAAGCCACGAAATAAATTGATTGGTTACACAGGTTTGAAAATTCACCCATCGGGTGAAGCTGCCAATCGTTGCATACTTAAAATTTGTTCGTGTTTTTTCGTGTCTTTCGTGGACAACTGGTTTTTCTAGGATAATGTAACTGATAATTTTACCCGATTCATACATGATCGTTCACCCGCAGTTCAACCCCATCGCGCTACAAGTCGGCCCGCTTGCCATCCACTGGTACGGGCTGATGTACCTCGCCGGCTTCATGGCCTTCCTGTGGCTGGGACGCAAGCGCATCGCCACGCTGAATCATCCGCAAATCAATAACAAGCTGCTCGACGACTTACTATTTTACGGTGTACTCGGCGTAATCCTCGGCGGGCGGCTGGGCTATGTATGTTTTTACAAAGCCTCTTATTACCTCGCTCATCCGCTGGAGATTTTTGCGGTGTGGCAGGGCGGCATGTCGTTTCACGGCGGCTTTCTCGGCGTGCTGGTGGCGATGGCGTGGCTCGCGGGCAAGCAGCATTTGCGCTGGCTGCAAGTGACCGACTTCATTGCCCCGCTGGTGCCACCCGGCTTGGCGTTCGGGCGGCTCGGCAATTTCATCAACGGCGAATTGTGGGGGCGGCCCACCGATATCGGGTGGGCGATGATTTTCCCCAATGTGGACAATCTGCCGCGCCATCCGTCGCAGCTTTACGAATTTGCGCTGGAAGGCGTGTTGCTGTTTGCCTTGCTCTGGCTGTATGCGCGCAAACCGCGTCCCGTCGGCGCAGTATCCGGGTTGTTCCTGATCGGCTATGGCAGCTTGCGATTTATTGCGGAGTTCAGCCGCGAACCGGACGATTTTCTCGGCCTGCTGTCATTCGGCATGAGCATGGGACAGTGGCTGAGCTTGCCGATGGTGATTGCGGGCATCTTGCTGATGGTTTCAAGCATCCGGCGAGCTTGACACCCTCACGCCGCTGGCACACTATTCTCACCGTCAAATACTACTGAAGCCTCACCTTGGACGATATTTCCTTAGACGCGCTGCTTGGCGTGTTGTTGTTGCTGATAATTTTTGGCGCGTGGTTTTCTGCCGCTGAAACCTCCATGATGGCGATCAACCGCTATCGCCTGAGCAGCCTGATCCGCAAGGGAAATAAAAGCGCGAAGCTGACCTCCAACCTGCTCTCCAAAATAGACAAGCTGCTCGGCTCGATCCTGTTCGGGAATACTTTGTTGAACGTGGCAGCTGCGGCGGTGACCAATGTGATCATCATGCGCTTGTTCGGCGCAAACGAGCTGACCTTGCTGCTGGGAACGCTGGGGATCACCTTCGTACTGCTGGTATTCAGCGAAATTATGCCGAAGATACTGGCCGCCAGCCACCCGGAACGCATCGCCTTGCCTTCCAGCTACCTGCTCGCACCGCTCATCACCCTGTTTCACCCGGTCGTTTCGGTTGCGACCGCTATTGTCAGGGGGCTGCTGCGGATAGCCGGAATTAAGGTGCAAACCGACCAGAGCAAGCAAAAAATGACGCTGGAAGAATTGCGCGGACTGGTGCTGGATGCGGAGCAATTCATGCCGCGCAGACATCAGAAGATGCTGCTGAATCTGGTTGATCTGGAGCGTATCACCGTGAACGATGTGATGGTTCCGCGCAACCAGATCGAAGCGCTTGATATCGATGCGGAAGCAAGCGAACTGCGCCAGCAAATCGTTACCTGCCACCATACGCTGCTGCCTGTTTATGACGGCACGCCCAGCAATATCATCGGCATCCTGCATGTCAAACGCGTGCTGGCGCTACTGGATGAATCGACGCTGGATCTGGCACAGCTGCGCGAAATTCTCCATGAGCCTTATTTCATCCCATCCGACACGCCGTTGCTCAAGCAATTGCAGCAATTTCAGGAGCGCCACGCGCGGTTGGGGCTGGTGGTTGATGAATACGGCGAGTTGCTCGGTCTGGTGACGCTGGAAAATATCCTGGAAGAAATTGTCGGCGAATTCACCACCCAATCGCCCTCGCAATCCGGCAAATTCCTGCGCCAGGAAGATGGCAGTATCTTGCTGGAAGGCAGCAGCAGCCTGCGTGAACTGAACCGTAAACTGGGGTTGTGCTTGCCGCTGAACGGCGCGAAAACGCTCAACGGGCTGATTCTCGATCATTTGGAAGACATGCCCGAAGCAGGTGTTAGCCTGAAAATCGAGGGCTATCCGATAGAGATTATCCAGACACAGGATCGCATCGTGAAAGTGGCGCGCATTTTTCCGCCGCAGACGGAAAAACAATAGTAAAGCGGGAAGCGGGAAATGGGAAGCGCAGATTTCCCCATTTACCACTTCCTGCTATCCACTCTCTTACTACTGCTTTACAAGAGGCATAAAGCTCGGCATCATGCCCATTAACGTCAGACGGTGATTCGGGGAAAACGCTATGGCTGTCGCACCAAAAACTCAAAAAGTAAAAGAAAATATCTATGCTTGGGAAGGCAAAGATAAGACCGGCAAGCGGGTCAAAGGCGAGATGCGCAGCCCCGGTGAAGCTGGTGTGTCCGCTAATTTGCGCCGCCAGGGCATCGTCGATATTAAAGTAAAACGCGCGCGCCGCAGCACACAACCTGTTACCGAGAAAGACATCACGCTATTCACCCGCCAACTAGCCACCATGATGAAATCGGGTGTGCCGCTGTTGCAATGTTTCGATATCGTGGGCAAAGGGCACAGTAACCCTTCTGTCGCGCGGCTGCTGCTCGACATCAAAACCGACGTGGAAACCGGCAGCAGTCTGATGCAAGCATTCAAGAAATACCCGCTGTATTTCGACGAATTATTTTGCAACCTGATTGGTGCCGGCGAATCGGCTGGTATTCTGGATAGCCTGCTGGATCGCCTAGCCACTTACAAGGAAAAAATCCAGGCCATCAAAAGCAAGATCAAATCGGCGTTGTTTTATCCGGTTTCCATTATCGTGGTGGCGTTCATCATCACCGCCGTAATCATGATTTTCGTGATTCCCGCGTTCGAGGAGCTGTTCTCCAGCTTTGGCGCGAATTTGCCAGCGCCCACATTGGTTGTCATGGCTATTTCAAAAGTTTTTGTAACTTACTGGTGGCTGATTTTTGGCGGGATTGGCGGCGGTTTTTACACTTTTTTCTATTTTTGGAAACGCAGCAGGAAAATGCAGGATGCCATGGATCGGTTGATGCTGAAAATGCCTATTTTTGGCGAACTGATCCGCAAGGCCAGCATCGCGCGCTGGGCGCGCACCCTGGCCACTATGTTCGCGGCCGGTGTGCCTTTGGTGGAAGCCTTCGATTCGGTTGCGGGGGCGGCGGGCAACGCCGTTTATTTTGATGCCACCAAGGCTATTCAGCGCGAAGTCACCACCGGTTCAAACATGACCGTCGCCATGCAAAATACCGAGGTATTTCCGAGCATGGTATTGCAGATGGTAGCGATCGGTGAAGAGGCCGGTTCGCTGGATTCCATGTTGAGCAAGGTCGCCGATTTCTACGAGGGAGAGGTAGATGATGCCGTAGAAGCGCTATCCAGCCTGATGGAGCCGATCATCATGGCGGTGCTTGGCGTGCTCATCGGCGGCATGGTGATCGCGATGTACCTGCCGATCTTCAAGATGGGACAGGTGGTTTGATGGATCAGAGGACAGAGGACAGAGGACAGGGGGCCGAGGTGTTGTCGCGGCTGTGTCGCGCCCTTGATATAGCGTGCCGCGTAGCGGTACACAACAATCTGTCCACTGTCCTATGTCCTCTGTCTTCTGTTGCACAATGAGCTTCATGGAGCTACTTCAAGCGGTGCCCGCCGCCTTCATCGGCCTGTGCCTGCTCCTTGGATTGATGGTCGGCAGCTTTCTCAATGTGGTTATCTACCGCTTGCCAAAAATGATGGAGTCAGGCTGGCGGCAGCAATGTGCCGAGTTGCGTGGTGACGAACCTGCACCGCAAACGACATTCAATCTCATCGTGCCGCGCTCGGCATGCCCGCATTGCAATCACGCCATCAGCGCGTGGGAAAACATCCCCATCGTCAGTTATCTGCTATTACGCGGCAAGTGTAAGGGCTGCGGTGCAAATATCTCGCCGCGCTATCCCATCATTGAAGCGATTAGCGGCATCTTGTGCGCATATGCCGCGTGGCACTTCGGTTTCGGGCTGGCAGCAGCCGGCGCATTGCTGTTCATCTGGGCATTGTTGGCGCTCACGGCAATCGATTTCAACACACAATTACTGCCGGACGACATCACCCTTCCGCTGCTTTGGCTCGGTTTGCTATTCAATTTATTTGGCATATTCGCCAGCCTGCATAGCGCGGTGTTGGGTGCAATGTTCGGTTATCTCGCGCTGTGGGGGGTTTACTGGCTGTTCAAACTCGTCACCGGCAAGGAAGGCATGGGCTACGGCGATTTTAAACTGCTCGCGGCGCTGGGCGCCTGGATGGGCTGGCAAATGCTGCCGCTGATCATTCTGCTGTCCTCGCTGGTAGGTGCGGTGGTCGGCATCACCCTGATCGTGGCGGCCAAGCATGGCCGCAGCGTCCCTATTCCCTTTGGCCCTTATCTCGCCGGAGGCGGCCTGATTGCACTGTTTTGGGGAAAGCCGCTGACGCAGAGTTACCTGCAATTACTTGCTTCGTGAGCTCCTTCGTTCAGACTCGTGGCGTGTTTTGTGTCGGGCTCACCGGCGGGATCGGCAGCGGCAAGAGCACCGTTGCAGCTCTGTTCGCGCAGCATGGCGCGGGCATCGTCGATACGGATGCCATCGCACACAGCCTGACCCAAGCCGGTGGCGAAGCTATTGAGGCGATCCGCGCTGCCTTTGGCAGCGATTACCTCACGGACGACGATGCCTTGGATCGCGCCAGAATGCGTGGGCTAATTTTTTCGGATGTCGCCGCCAAGCAACGGCTGGAACTGCTTCTGCACCCACTGATACGCGAACAAGCCAAGGCGCAGTTGCTGCAACTGAAAGCAAGCCCGTACATCATCCTCGTTGTGCCGCTATTACCGGAAAGCCCAGCATTCCGGCAATTGGTGCAACGTGTGCTGGTGGTGGATTGCGAAGAAAATACCCAGATCGCGCGCGTCATCGGACGCAATAAAATGACTGAGGCGGAAGTGCGCGCTATTATCACCCGGCAAACCCCGCGTGCCGAACGGTTGCAACTGGCCGACGACGTCATACACAACGATGCCGGACTGGATAGCTTGACTGTGCAGGTTGCCGCTTTGCATGAACGCTACTTGAGTGCCAAAAATTGACAGTCTTAAAGGTTACCACAAGAGAAATGCATCGAATTGAGACCCGTTTATGCCCTTAATCCATTCGATAGCCAGCAACAGAAGAGGTAGACTGTAAAGTAGGACTTTTGAAGTCTTGGAGATGTGCATCGTGTCTTTTCGGTGCAGCTTGAATGTGAGTCTAAAAATTTTAGAGGTGCCCTTAAAAGCAGTTAGTTGTAAGCAACACTGTAATCCCGTATACCCTTGGCAAATAAAATTTACCCACTAATGCAATCGTGATTGACTACGAGTTTCCTCTCAACGAAAAAGTACGCACTTTATTGCGGTTGGAGGACTTGTTTGCACGCGCAAAACATTTCATCGCGCATGATCACAGGATGGATCACCATGCCGCGCTGATTACCCTGTTTGAGATTCTTGAAACAATCAGCCGCGCCGACCTGAAATCCGAACTGCTGCAAGAGTTGGAACGCCAGAAGCGCGCCCTTTCCGCACTGCACAACAACCCTGAAATATCCGAAGCGGCTCTTGAAGGCATCCTCGCAGATATTGATGAGATATCCACAGGTATGCTTGCCATGACGGGGAAAATTGGCCAGCATCTGCGCGAAAATGAATGGCTGATGGGTATCAAACAGCGCACTTCCATACCGGGTGGCGCGTGCGAGTTCGACCTACCCTCCTATCATTACTGGCAAGAACAGGATGCCTCCTTGCGGCGTGAAAACCTGCAGGCATGGCTGACCCCCTTCCTGCCTTTGCATGCCGGATTGAGAATCGTTCTGCGCCTGTTGCGCGAAAGCGGAAAAATCATTCATTTCACCGCGCATCAAGGTACTTTCCAGCAAATGCAGGGCGGGCGCATTGCGCAAATGTTGCGTGTCAGCCTGAGCATGGAATTGGCTTGCATACCGGAAGTCGGCGCCAACAAGTACGCCATCAATATCCGCTTCATTACCGCCGACTATGCCGCAAAATCCACCCTGTTCGAACAGGATGTTCCATTTGATCTGACCTTTTGCAGCCTGCCTTCATAATGCCAATCAAGCCTATCCTGAGCTTGGTCGAAGGAGCATCGCCGATTGTATCCTGCCCGCATTGCGGTATCGAACATCAATGGGATACCAATAACCGCTTTCGCCCATTTTGCAGCGAACGCTGCAAAATGATCGATCTGGGTAAATGGGCCAGCGAAGATTATCGCGTCGCACAACCTGACGGGCATGGCGAATATGCCAACTCTGATGATGAACATGCCCGTCTTTCTCTCCCCTAGCTCTCCTCCCCTTATGTGAGAGAGGGGCGCGGTCTCTCTACGCGAGTTTCATGTTAACGGCGAAAAGGAAAACGACAACGAACATGTGCAATTGATCGTCGCTTTGCTGTGGATTATTGATGCACCTGTAAATGTAGGAATGGAATTATTCCTTGATCGCTTCGACTGGGATGGTCAGAGTCACTTCGTCGCTGACATACGGAACATGCTTGCTGACGTTGAATTCGGAACGTTTGATCTTCGCGGTGGTGTTGGCTCCGCAGGCATCTTTCTTGAGCATCGGGTGAGGCATGCAATGGAACGATGTCACTGTCAGCGTCACCGGTTTGGTCACGCCCTTGATGGTCAGCTCGCCCTCTACACTGGCTAATTTATCGCCATCGAATTTCAGGTTTTTGGACTTGAAGGTGATGGTGGGATATTTCGCGGTGTCGAATAATTCCTCGGCCTGAATATGCTCATTGAACAGCGGAAAACCGGTGTTCACGGATTTGGTATCGATCACCACATCGACAGAGCCGGTCTTGGCGGCACGGTCTATGACGATAGTACCGCTGGTCTTGTCGAATCGGCTGACCTGGTTGGAATAACCCAGATGGTTGTATTCGAAGCGCGGGTAGGTATGCGAGTTCTGGATGGTATAGGTTTCCGGTGCGGCACAGGCGGCGCCGGACAGCGATGCGGCAATGGCGAGGGTAACGAGTTTTTTCATGATTTTCTCCTTGGTGGTTGGTGGGGGTATAGCTATTTTTTGGCAGATGGCGCTGCATTGGTCACGATGTGGAACACGATCCGCACTTCATTGGCCACCGTGCCGACATCCGCCCAGATGCCTTCGCCGATGGCGTAATCCAGGCGTTTCAGGGTAAAGGCTCCGTCAAATACGCCAACCGCCCCTTCCTGTTTGAAAGTGAAGGGGGCGGAAACATCCAGTGACCGGCCCTTGATGGTGAGCTTGCCAAGCGCTTCATAGCGATTGCCACCGAGAGCCTTGACGCCGCCGGAAACGAATTGGGCGGCAGGGTATGCCTTGGTGTTGAACCAGAGCTTGCCGGCCACTTCATCGTTGCCTTCGCTGGAGCCGGTGTCGATGCTGGCAAGATCGACTTCCAGCCGGGCCTGTGCGGCATTGATTTTGGCCGGGTCGAAAGCGATCTGCACCGCAAACTTGCCAAACTTGCCTTCCAGCGGCACACCCATTTGTTTGTACGCAAAGGCCAGCGTGCTCTTGCCGGTCTGCACCTGATTGAATTCGGCAGCCTGTGCGCCGCATATCGCGCTGGCAAGCAATAGCAACGAAAAGAATTGTGATTTTTTCATTATTTAACCCCCTCACCGAATGGCAACATGCGGCGCAGCGTGGCGTCATGCTCGATAAAGTGATGCTTGAGGGCTGCGGCGATATGCATGCCAACCAGCGCCAGCAGCCCGAAGTTCAGCATTTTATGGATATCCATCAGCAGATCGCCCAGCGCCTTATCTTTGCCCACCAGGTCGGGTAACTGCACCAGCCCCATATAGACCACGGGAAATCCCTTGGCAGAACTCATCAGCCAGCCTGTCAGCGGAATGACCAGCAGCAGCGCATACAGCAGCAAGTGCAAGCCGTGGGCGGCGCGCTGCTGCCAGCGCGGGATGGTTTCCGGCAGCGGCGGCGGAGTATGCGTCGTCCGCCATGCCAGCCGTGCCACGGTCAGCAGAAAAATCGTAACCCCCAGCCATTTGTGATAGCTGATCAGTTGCAGCTTGAGCGGCGATAGTGTCAGCTCGTGCATATAAACCCCGAGCGGAAAGGTGGTGAAAATGAGCAATGCCGCCAGCCAGTGCAGCGTGATCGCCGTGGCGGTATAGCGGGTTGCCGGGTTCACGTTGCTTCCCTTTCATCGCTGTGCGCGGCGGCAAACGCCGCGCGTAACCGGCGCAGGCTATCCGTCATCCCGGCCAGTTCCGCTGGCGATAGCCGGGCAAAAGCGCGCTCCATATACGCTAGGTGCGCCGGAAAAATGCGCGCAAATAATCTTTCCCCTGGTCGGGTCAACTGCACGATCTGGCCGCGCCCGTCGCTGGGTGAGGCGATCCGGCGCACCAGCCCCTTGTCCGCCAGGCGGTCGACCACGCCGGTCAGCGTGCCCTTGGTAATCAGCGTCTTTTCGCCCAGCTCCTTGGGCGACATGCCCGGTGTGTTGCCGAGAGTGGCAACAATATCGAATTGCGGCGGTGTCAGGCCGAGCGAGCGGATATGCGCAGCCGAGTAAATCTCAAAAGACTGGTAAGCACTGGCCAGTTCGCGCAACAGCGGCAGGAAAATTGGAGAAGGCATAATTCAATAAATTAGTTCTAACTGGAATAACAATAGTTCTAATTAGAACAACGGTCAAGCACCAATCGATTTTGCACAGTTGATAATTGCTAACTCAACTGGTGCCTACCAAAGTAGGCGGGTTGGGTGCAGGTTACAAAAACCGTGCCACCATGCCCTTTGCCAGCTCTCCCTGCAACGGAATCTGCACGCGATGTCCACTGCCGGGCGCAACATTGAGCGTTTCGCCTTTGAGGTTCTTCATCTCGGTCAATTCGACGATGCGGTTGCCTGATGGATGGATGATCTCCAGTCTGTCGCCGACCTGGAATTTATTCTTTACGTCGATTTCGGCGATGCCGTTGGCGCAACTGACGATGTCGCCGACATATTGCTGGCGGGTGCTTTCGGAGTGGCCCTGCATATAGTTCTGCTGCTCGTGGGTATGGTGACGTTCGAGGAAGCCGTCGGTATAGCCGCGGCTCGCCAGCGCATCCAGTGCGCCGAGCAGTGCGTAATTGAACGGTCTGCCTGCGACCGCATCGTCGATGGCTTGGCGATACACTTGCGCGGTGCGCGCCACGTAGTAGATGGATTTGGTGCGGCCTTCGACCTTTAGCGAATCTACGCCGATCTTGACCAGTTTTTCGACATGTTCGACGGCGCGTAAATCCTTGGAATTCATGATGTAGGTGCCGTGCTCGTCTTCCAGCACCGGCATCAGTTCCTCCGGGTGGTCGGGGCGCGAGATCAGGTAGGCGCGGTCGGCGAGCGGGTGGCGCGGTTGAGCGCCACAGGATGATAGCGCGCTTTCGCTCAGTGCCTTGTCGAAGTCGAAATCCAGTTTTTCCAGTTGGCTGGTTTCCGCCAACCCTCTCCCTAGCCCTCTCCCGCTTGCGGGAGAGGGGACGATTGCCCTCTCCCCCCCCGGGGGAGAGTTGGAGAGAGGGAGGCTTGCCCTCTGGATATCGCCGGTGCCATCTTCTTGCGCGCCGTCCACCTTGTAGTCCCAGCGGCAGGAGTTGGTGCAGGTGCCCTGGTTGGCGTCGCGATGGTTGAAGTAGCCGGACAGCAGGCAGCGCCCGGAATAAGCCATGCACAGCGCGCCGTGGATGAACACTTCGAGTTCGATGTCCGGGCATTGCTGGCGGATTTCCTCGATCTCGTCCAGCGACAGTTC
>MGWP01000033.1 GCA_001801055.1 Gallionellales bacterium GWA2_55_18
TTACCTTCGCCGGATAAAGCCTTGTATAAACTTTCGCGACCCAAGCCGGTTTCCTTGGCTAGTTGCGTCATGCCCTTGGCACGGGCAATGGTGCCGAGTGCTTTAGCAATAAAGGCAGCATCATCTCCAGCTTCTTCGAGACAAGCTTCCAGATAGAGCACCATATCCTCATCGGTTTTGAGGTGCTCGGCACTATCCCATTTGCGTAGTTTGATCTTTCCCATTTCAACCTCCTAAATTTTTCGCGCTAGTTCAAGCGCCGTTTTAATATCCTTTGACTGAGTAGACTTGTTGCCTCCAGCCAGCAATATCACTATCTCAATTCCACGTTGCACAAAATACACACGATAACCCGGCCCGTAATGAATTCGCATTTCCGAAACGCCTTCGCCAACGGGTTCGCAATCGCCAAAGTTGCCATCCTCAGCGCGGTCGATTCTTACCTGTACACGCCGCACTGCCTGCCTATCCTTCAGTCCGGAGAGCCAATCGTCAAACACCTCTGTTGTTTGAATAGAATTCATGCGACCAAGTGTATTATATAGGATACATGCAGTCAATTACTTTCGGCGGAGGATTTTATTTGGCCTTCGGCTTCTCGGCCAGTGCAGACATGTGGTGTTTCGCTGTTGAACGACAGCATTCGCACCCATTTCAGACAACCAGGCTACAAGGTATCTACTGTTTCTGAAGCGGTGCACAGAAACATTAGTCTTAAGCCGCCTTCGTTTTCCGAATAGGTTAGCTCATTGCTATTCGGCCAACAAACCACAAGACTGGCAACAAATGCAATGTTTCGAGTATTAAGTAACCACACATGGATTTTACCTTCAGTTTTTTGCAACCAAATCAGCAGTCCCCCAATAATGGCAGAGAAAATTTGAACGATGAATGCCATGCCGACAATAGCGCCAACACCAAGGCAACCGAAGCCTTCGCACTTGGCCGTCAATGCGGCGCCCCATAATGCTGCAGCGGAAATTGTTCCAAGCAGAAAGCTCACATGCAGTACATGCCGGATCCAGACCTTGGTACTCATGATTTAACTAAACTACTCCCTTAGCGTGAATAGGAATGAATCGCCGCCTTAGTAACAGCAGATATCTTATCGTTTGATTGCCTAGAATGTGCAATATAGCAGCTGTTTTAGTATTTAGGCTTTGTGGTCGGCTATGGTCGAAGTCCGGTCGCCGGCCTGAGCCGCCTATCAGATCAATGCGAATGATAGGCTGCTACCGACACATTTCAGACTGTCGATCTTGTGCAAAGCGGCCAGTCAATGTTTGAGTTCAGCGGGCGGCAAAGTGAAGCTTTTGATGATCCGCTAGAATGATGGGTAATACACAACGGAATCTTAGGGGGTGAGCTAGCATTGTTGTTCATCAGGTAGCGGGAAAGTGCATGATCTATTGTGTTATTAAGGCCGCCGCCGAAAAATCATTTCGAAGACTGATAAAAGAATCCAGCTTCAATTCATACACCTGTTTAGCACCATGAGTATGGTCAGTAGGATCAGTAAAACGCAACGGCGTTGGATATACAATTTGAATATCCCGTACAAAGCCTCTAAATATACCTACAGCAACTGTTTGCATCTTGCTGCCAGTTGGTGAAAGCACAAGGCTATTAAATTCTGACCATTCATCATATAGCTCCAACAATATACTCAAACACTCCGAATAATCTAAGGTGCTTATTGATAATGACTGATCTACCACATCATCGTTGATCAGATTCAGTTGGCTAATCACTTCGGTTCGCCAGCGTAGCGCAGGTTCAGCCGGCACCCCATGTATTAATGTTGTTTTAGCCGGTTGAATTATTGATTTAACACTAAACAATTGCGCTGGATTAAATGAAGGGAAGGCGATTAAACGTGTAGGTGCGCGATTTATATCTGATGATGACAACTCAGGCACAATTGCTAGGTCATATACACCAATGGATATGAATGAAAAAATTGCCGATGAATCATGAGTTCGACTTGCAAGTTTTTCACGCGCCTCGGCTTCTGTGGGAGGATAGGTTACTGCCTCTGTATACAGAATTGAAACAGTAGGCATATTATTTTTATGCTCTATTAGCCCCGCAATTAACTGCACAATCAATAGTCGCGACATGCCCGAAATATCTATATATAGACGTCTCACATCAGATGGTAATTGCTTGGCAACATTATCAAATATTCCAGAAGGATTGCACCTATCGTATCCAATACGAATATGTTTCCATCCGGCATCTTCACAAATCATACTAACTTGCTCGAAATGATTGGATTCTACTGTAGGCGCATATTCAAAATTCAGCACTGTAAGGCCACAACTTTTGGAAGATGCAGCCTTGTCCAAGACGGTCATTACGCGATCTTCAAACCCTCCGCAAACCAAAAGCACATCGCCACTCTGAAATTCAATAGATTCAATTGGTTTCTGTTCTGGCCAATTGGCGGCACGAAGATCCCGATCAATTCGCATCATGACCATCATCTTTCTGCGAGCTAAAATCTAACGCATGTTGAGCATCTTCCATTTCGTCAAAGTCGTCTGCGACTTCACGTTTAAGAGTTTTTCTATCCTCAAAAGCTCTTGGATTCAAAATTAATTCACGGAAGTCATCTACGCCCAACAGCAATGAATCTCTTCGGCTAAATGTAAGATTAAAATGAGGAATTAGAAACCTCCTCAAATACAAACGAGGCACTATTTGACCGGTAAAGCTTTTTCCTCTGGGGTCTTGAATAAACACAGAATATCTAATAAGGTCATCGTAGATTTCCTTAGCCCTCCCCTGAAAGACCGGAGCCTCTCTTACTTCTATTCTTGAAGCTTGATGACGAGGTCTGCCATTCTCATTTTTTGATCGCTTAAATTTGATATATGAGTTTGCAACATTGCCAAATGAAGTAACAATTTGGCGTAGGTGTTCGCCATTTTGACCGCTATCCGCCAAGCTTTTCAGAAAATCACCCGCATGTGTTCGAATTGCCTTGTTTTGGAGGCTAGGTTGAATTTTTGGGGTAGTGCCAATTTCTTTCAACGCATCCGTACCGCCAACATCAGAGACCATTTTACGAGCCAATGTAATTAGCTGATGTATATCTCCGCTGCACATCGAACTGAACGTTGGCCTTCCCCACCACACTGTTTTTTCACCTTCTGCAATTTTATTAGCTTTTGCATTTTCCGATATCGATTCGCCATCACCAATAAGCTCAGACAAATTTGAAACTGGATAATCAGGAACAGCATTAAATCGCTTTATGAAAACATCATCAAGAAACTCCAGCTTGAGTGACTCTTCACCTCGTAAATAAGTTAATCCAAGGTTTAATACCTCAAATTCACGCCCTTCAACATACGACTTTCCGTCAATATCTGATGCTGCATAGGAAACTGGGCTTTCTGTCGCCATCTTAAAAAAGCAAAATTCATTCCTCTGCATTAGCAGACGATTCAAGTTTTGTTGAAGGGACTCAGTAATATGAGGCATTGAATAATCATCAATAAAACAATAAAACGGCTTGTTTGCAAGAGGTTGGATTTCCTTCTGTAACAACTCGCAAATAAGTAGTAATGAGTCAGGACCATACAAAAGACGCTTTATAAGTTGATCAGGGCAGCGATGTTTTAAAACGGCCCATTGGCATTGACCTGTAAGTTCAGCAATAAGCGCTTCAAAGCTGTCAGCACTTGGCAATGATGGGCGCTTAAGGTTTAGTTTCTCCCACAAAGCACGACTAACGCTAGCTTCTTTCAAAGGAGAAATGACGCCACTACTTACTAGCTTGTGTAATACATCCAATATTTCCACAAGCAATCGCGCAACCAGATAATGAAGTGGTAAATCAAGTGCATCTACACGTTGTGGAGTTACATAACGAGGAAACTTAAAATACAAGTCATTGCAATGGTAGTAGATACCAATATATCCGCGAGAAAGATCAGAAGTAATGCTGGTCTCATTTTGCAATTGTTGATTAAAGCTAAGGCTGCGAAACACAGTACTTTTTCCGCATCCACGCGGCCCCGTAACCACTAAATTATTTGCGCCTTCAATTTCGGTAATACCAAGAAACTTATTTGAATAAAGTGCGTGAAGCAATGAATGCTGCTGTCCGATTTGTTCACAACTTAAATAATCAAAAGGTGTTAGGAGTGAAGTACGCTCGGACTTGGATTGTGTGTTTTCATAATCAGTTTCAATTTGCTCGAGGCGTTCTAGCAACTTGTCAGGATTCCTAGCCATAGGATCACGTGTGCGATCCTTTTCTATGAGATGCTTAGCTCTAAAGTGATCATTGAGAATGTTAAAAACATATTTGTCTTCTTGGGATATTTTTTGATAATCAATACACTTTAGCAAATCTGTCAAAACACGAGCCAATTGCTCAAAATCGTCTGTCAGTTTTGCATCGCTAGTAAGGCCACCTATGCCGAAGTCGGTTACTCTAAACTCTTCTACGGAGTTTCTCTGAAATGGCGATGGTTTAGTTACAAGAATATTTCTAGTATGAAAATCCCCGTGTTCGATTCCTCGTAATTGCAATTCATAAAATAAATTGAGCATTGTATGCAAAAACGATTTTACAAATGGCACCGTAACTTGTTCTTTATTCTTTTTAAGAAAGTCGCAGAGAGACACACCTTCTACAAAATCGTACTTTAATACAACCAGCCCTTTACTTGCACGCCAATCAAAGTATGTACGGCAATGAACCACAGAAGGGTGTTGAAGTAAGTTTGCCTTCTGGGGCTCAATCATCCAACTTTCACCTGGAGCCAAATTTGCACTCGGTATGACTTTATACGCGGCGGACTGCTTTAGTGTCTCTGAATAACCTCGAAATACTAACGCGTAACATCCGCGACCAAGATATTCAACAAAACGAAAATCACCGTCACCATCAATGGGTGTGTTAATGAAGTCTTCGACGGGTGGCAGGCCTTTAAGCATTTTCTTTCTTAAAAATGAGGAAATTTTCTGTTCGCACACCTCGGCAATCACGTCTTGCGCGGCGAATGTCAGGGATATTGTTGATCACAGTTTGAACTAAGTTTAGTTCTGGAGCATGGGTTTTGAATATATCCTGCACAGAGATGGAAAGAGGATATTTTGCTCCACGGCTAGTTTTATCTCCAACAATAACGATACAGAAGCCGTTAGGCACAAGACATTTTTCTACTTGCTGAGCAAGTGAGATCATCAATGTCTGAAAGCCATCTCGCTGTTGAGATGGCGCTCCATCAATTAGCTCTGCCTTCGCCTTATCGATAAACCATAATCGCAGACGATTGTCTCTACCATAATCCAGAGCATTCATGTATGGCGGGCTCGTTATCACGCAATCTATTTCATTGGGAAAAAAAACATTTTCGGCATGACCCTCAACAAATGAATACTGATTGCTAGTGACAATAAAATCCTTGCGCCTAAAGGATCGCTCAATCTTTGCAATCAAGCGTGGTTCAAGAGCTCTATATTGATAAAGTTGTGGGAAGGCGTCCTTTGGGAATTTCTTATCCCGCAAGTATGGTGTCAAGTGGCTGCTTGGGTAAGACAGGAATCCGGGACGTTGATGGTGAAGAATTCCTAGTAGGCATGCTAGTGAAAAATCATCATGTTGCTCTTGGCACTCTTTGGCAAAATTTATCACCTCATGAAGTGTCTGTGGATGAAAAAAATCCCGGACCCAAATTGGGATTTTACGTCTATCAGGTGGTGGTCTTAACGTGGCTGCAGCAAGATTAATTCTTGCGCGATTTAAAGCTTCATCTAACGTGTCAGGCGCAGATAGTTTTGCTCGTGATAGAAGAGCTGCATAAGGGCTAATATCCACACCAAAAGCACGTCGGCCTAGCCGCACCGCCTCGAGTAAAACTGTACCGCTCCCAGCAAAGGTATCTGCCACCAGACCGCCTGGCGGCGAAAAGTTTAGAATCAAATCACGCGCAATCGAACTTTTTAGCTTGCCAATATAAGGCGATAATTGGTGCAATGTGCTCTCTGTGCTTGTACATGACTTTTCCCAAGAAGGAACCAAATTAGATAATTCACCCTCAACTGAAATTTCTGTTCGCACCTCCCCTGATCTTTCTTCACGGCGAAAATGAGAAGGGACGCTACCGACTTTGATTTGACTGTTCAATGATTTTGAATTATCTGATTCCATTATGTTGAACAATGAGATGCTTTAAGTATATTTATCGACATGGAAAATGATGCCATTTTTAGATATGGGCGTAATTCTAACTCTTGTTATCATCTTAACCTATACGTAGATAATACGGACGGGGCGCGAATATCTGCTTTTGGCACACAGCAGAAATTTGAATGAGTTCCACAAACTGTCCGCAATGGCCGAGAAGCAGACGACTGCAAATGAGAAACAGCCTGAAACTGCATCCTGGGTGAGAGAGGGAGCTACAACGCCAAAGGATGCCTCCCCTTATGGAGGGCATCCGCCTTTGGCGTTCTCGCTTCGCGAGGTTCAGCAAAAAGTGTGCCCCAACTGCCGCGTTATGGCACACTTACGTCTGTTCCGTCACTGCTCCCACAATTACCTTGCAACCATACGAACTGTTCATCGGACTGCGCTACACCCGCGCCAAGCGGCGCAACCATTTCATCTCGTTCATCTCGCTGATTTCCATGCTGGGCATGGCGTTGGGGGTGATGGCGCTGATCGTGGTGCTGTCGGTGATGAACGGCTTTCAGAAGGAAATCCGCGCGCGCATGCTGGGCGCTTCGCCGCATCTGGAAGTGGTTGCGGACGGCGGGCGGTTGCAAGGCTGGCAACCCGTTCTGGGCAGGGTTGCGCAACACCCGCAAGTCTCCGCCGCCGCGCCGTATGTCGCCGGGCAAGGCATGCTGTCGTTCGGGCAAAGTGTGCAGGGCGTGATGGTGCGCGGTATCGATCCGGCGCTGGAAACCGCGATTACCGAACTCTCGGACAAGATGAAAGTCGGCGCGTTAAGCGATTTGCGCGGCGGGGAATTCACTATCATGCTCGGCTCGGATTTGGCGCGCACGCTCGGCGTCAGACGCAACGACAAGGTCATGCTGATCGCCCCGCAAGGGCAGATCACTCCCGCCGGGATGATGCCGCGCCTCAAGCAATTTCGCGTGGCGGGCATTTTCGAGATCGGCATGGCGCCCTATGACAACAGTCTCGCACTGATCCACCTCAACGATGCGCAGAAACTCTTTCAACTCGGCGATGCAGTAACCGGCATCAGCGCGAAGCTGCGCGAAATAGACCTCGCCCCGCGCGTGGCGCGCGAACTGCAAAGCCAATTGCCGCCGGAGCTGTACGCCAACGACTGGACGCACCAGAACAGCAATTATTTTCGCGCGGTACAGATGGAAAAGAAAATGATGTTCATCATCCTGTCGCTGATCGTCGCGGTAGCCGCATTCAATATCGTATCCACGCTGGTGATGGCGGTCACCGACAAGCAGGCCGACATCGCCATTTTGCGCACCCTCGGCGCGTCGCCGCGCAGCATCATGAAAATCTTCATCGTGCAGGGCGTGGTGATCGGCCTGATCGGCACGCTGCTCGGCAGCATCGGCGGCATTGTGCTGGCGCTCAATCTGGATGTGGTCGTGCCGTTCATCGAGCGCCTGGTCGGCGTGCAATTCCTGGCCAAGGACGTGTATTACATCACCGAGCTGCCGTCCGATCTGCGTTACCACGAGGTAGCGCTGGTGACCGGCATATCCTTTGTGATCAGCCTGCTGGCGACACTCTACCCGAGTTACCGCGCGTCGAAGACACAACCTGCGGAGGCGTTGAGATATGAGTGAACAGGAATCAGGGGGCAGGAATCAGGAATCAGGAAGCGTCATTTCCTGCCGCGACCTGCGCAAGACTTTTGTCATCGGCAAGGAGGATGTGCCGGTGCTCAAGGGTATCAACCTCGACGTGCAGCGCGGCGAACGCGTCGCCATCGTCGGCGCGTCCGGCTCCGGAAAAAGCACGCTGCTGCATCTGCTCGGCGGGTTGGATAGCGTCAGCGGCGGGAGCGTGCAGATACTCGGCCAAGAAGTGCGGCAAATGAATGAGGCGCAACGCGGCGAATTACGCAACCGCTCGCTCGGCTTCGTGTACCAGTTTCACCATCTGCTACCGGAATTTACCGCGCTGGAAAATGTCGCCATGCCGCTGCTGATTCGCGGCATGAAACACACCGAAGCCAAACCGCGTGCCGCCGCGATGCTGGAGCAGGTTGGGCTGGCGCAACGCATCCAGCATTTGCCCTCCGAGCTGTCCGGTGGCGAACGCCAACGCGTTGCCGTGGCGCGCGCGCTGGTAACGGAACCGGCTTGCGTACTGGCTGACGAACCCACCGGCAATCTGGATCGCGGCAGCGCGCAAGCCCTGTTCGATCTGATGCAACAACTCAACGCAAAGTTCAGCACCAGCTTCATCGTCGTCACCCACGATATGGAGCTAGCAGGACGGATGCAACGCTGTTTACGGCTGGTGGATGGGGTGCTGCTGCAAGGATAGGATATTGGCTTACAGCTTGATCTGGCACCATAACCCATGCTTGTTCGAATCGGGTAAAATGCAAATGTTAGAGCCACAATAAATTAAGACCACACGCAAAAGGAGAGCAAAATGTCACTAGTGATCGATACGCTACGCACTTCAACGATTGCCGAAGAGTTGGGTGATGACGAACTTGAAATCATCTCCGGATTATTCAAAGTTCAGAACTACAAACCGGGTGAAATAATCGTGCAGCCCGGCGATCATCAACCGGATCATCTTTATATTCTCGCACAAGGCGAAATACAGGTGAAGATTCAAAGCAGCGAGGGGGAAGCATCGATTTATGTGCTTAAACCGGGCGATTTGGCTGGCATCATTACCTTTGTGGGCGGCGCAGCTTCGCAACACAGCGCGACGCTTATAGCAAAAGGCGAGGCCAAAGTATTGAGCTTGCCGAGGGCCAAGTTCGAGACGCTGATTGACTCGCATCCGATAATTGAATACAAGGTGATGCGCGGTATAGTGCGCTATGTGCATGGCATCGTGCGCAGCATGAACGCCAAATCGGCAGAGTTGAGCAATTACATCTACCGCTCTAGCGGCGGCTACTAATTCTGTTTCAAAAGCCAAATAACCCGGTAGCGCGCGCGATTTGTCGCACCCCGATTTATTCGCACATCAGAGAAAGGGCGCGATGAATCGCGCCCCTACATGATTTGCAAATAGAATTACGCGCTCAACAGCCCGATGATCTCGCGAATCTCATGACGCAACGCGGCAGTATTCACCCCTGCTGCGGGAGCGGCAATCTGGATTTCGGCTTCGCCGGAATTTTCCAGACGGTTGCGCGCGCCGCTGATGGTGAAACCCTGCTCATACAACAACTCGCGGATGCGCCGGATCAACAGCACTTCATGGTGCTGGTAATAGCGGCGATTGCCGCTACGTTTGACCGGTTTGAGCTGGGTGAATTCCTGTTCCCAATAGCGCAGCACATGCGCCTTGACCCCGCATAACTCGCTTACTTCACCGATGGTGAAATAGCGTTTGGCGGGAATCGGCGGAAGTTCAGAATTAGGCTTGTGGTTTTCCATGATAGGACTTTTCCACCATGGTCTTCAACTTTTGACTGGGATGGAACGTCACCACGCGACGTGCAGTGATCGGGATTTCTTCACCAGTCTTGGGATTACGCCCTGGACGTTGCGGTTTGTCGCGCAGTTGAAAATTTCCGAAGCCGGATAATTTCACACTCTCACCCTTCTCCAGTTGCGCGCGAATTTCTTCGAAGAAGGCTTCCACCATATCCTTGGCTTCGCGTTTGTTGAGCCCTACTTTTTCAAACAGCAGATCAGCCAGATCAGCTTTGGTTAATGTTGTTGTCATTTCTCTCCCTTACATACGCATCTGCGCACCATGCCGTTGCATCACATCCACTAACAAAGCGATGCTTGATTCGATCTCTGAATCCGCAAGCGTTTTTTTAGTATCTTGTAATAACACGCGAAATGCAAGGCTTTTCTTGCCTTGTTCCACGCCTTTTCCGCGATACACGTCAAACGGCGAAATTTCTTGCAAATAAGGCACATCAGCCCGCTGCATGGCGTCCAATAAGGTTTGCACGGTGACCGCCTCGTCCACCAGCACCGCCAAATCGCGCCGTACCGGCAAAAATTTGGCGATTTCGCTCATATGCGGTACTGCCGCTTGGGTCAGCGTGCCGAGTTCGACTTCAAACCATACGGTAGCCTGCGCCATATCGTATTGCTGCTGCCACTGCGGATGCAGTTCGCCGATCCAGCCTGCCATCCGTTCGCCGCAATAAATTTGCGCGGAACGCCCCGGATGCAGTCCCGGGTGAGTTGCCGCGACAAAACGCAGCGGTTGCGGCGCGAACAATGCCTCGACATCGGCCTTCACGTCGTAAAAATCGATTGGTTTGGCGGTAGCGCCCCATTGTTCCGGCTGGGCTGAACCGTATGCAATACCGGATAAGCGCTGGCTCTGCACATAGCCGTCATGCTCTGTACGGATATTCGCTTTGGCAAAACATGCACCGGCCTCGAACAGGCGCACACGCGCCTGATTACGGTTCAGATTGAAGCGCAACGCGCCAACCAGACCGCCGATCAGGCTGCTGCGCATCACCGCCAGGTTGCTGGCAATCGGGTTTTGCAGTGCTACCGCCTTGTCATTGCCGCATAGCTCACGCTCGATCTGTTCTTCCACAAATGCGTAGCTGACGATCTCCTGATAATCGCGCGCAACAAGAATCTGTTGGATACGCGCCAGCGGGCGTTGCATCTCGCTGTAAGGCAACATGGTCAGCGCGGCCTGCGGAGCCTGTGCGGGTATGTTATCGTAGCCGTACAGGCGCGCCAGCTCCTCGATCAAATCCGACTCGATGGACAGGTCGAATCGAAAGCTCGGCGGCGTGACGCAGAAATCGTCGTCTGACAAATGCCTCGCAGAGGCAGCGACAGCCTCCTCTCCCTTCGGGGGAGGATTGAGGAGGGGGTTGTTTTTTGCAGTAAACTCGAATTGCAGACGGGTAAATAAATCCGCGATCTGGCTGTTGTCCAAGCTGATGCCCAGCACACGCGCGACACGCGAACGGCGCAAGGCAATCGGTTCACGCTTCGGCATCTGGCCGCGCACTTCGCTGATCGCTCCAGCGCTGCCGCCGCAGATTTCCAGCAGCAATTGCGTGGCGCGCTCCAGCACCTGGCGCGTCGCGGCAAAATCCACACCGCGCTCGAAACGGAACGAGGAATCAGTCGCCAAGCCAAAACGGCGTGCCCTGCCGGCAATCGCGTCGGGATGGAAAAAAGCGCTTTCCAGGAACACATCCTGTGTGGTGATTTCCACACCGCTGCCCTGCCCTCCCATGATGCCCGCCAACGCCAACACCCGTGCATCGTCGGCAATGACCAGCACCTCATCGTCCAGCTTCACTTCCTGCCCGTTAAGCAGCGTCAGAGCTTCACCATTGCGCGCCCTGCGCACCGTGATGCCGCCTGACAGTTGCGCCACATCGAAGGCGTGCAATGGCTGGCCCATTTCCAGCATCACATAGTTGGTGATATCCACCACCGCGCTGATTCCCCGCAAGCCGCCGCGCTCCAGGCGGCGCAACATCCAAGCCGGTGTGGGAGCGGCTGCATTCACGCCGCGCACCATGCGGCCGCAATACAGCGGACAAGCCTGAGCTTCTGCCACATTCACCGGCAATTGTTCAGAAAGCGCGACTGGCTGGATTTGAATATCCAATGGCTTGAGCGCGCTGCCGGTCAGCGCCGCAACTTCGCGCGCTATGCCAACCATGCCGGAGCAATCGCTACGGTTTGGTGTGAGCTTTAGCGTAAATAACTTATCATCCAGTTCCAGATACTCGCGCAGCATTTTGCCCACCGGCGCATCGGTTGGCAACAACCACAGACCGCTGCTTTCCTCGGCCAATCCCAGTTCTTTCTCAGAACACAACATGCCGAACGATTCGACATTGCGCACCTTAGCCTGCTTGATGGCGAAGTCGCCGGGCAGCAGCGCGCCGATGCGCGCGCACGGCACTTTCACGCCCACTGCGACGTTGGCCGCGCCGCATACAATGGTCAGGGGGCTTGCTTCACCGACATTTACCTGGCAAACATTCAGGCGATCCGCGTTGGGATGCTTGACCACTCCCAGCACTTCGGCCACAACCACGTTATCGAACGCGGGCGCAACGGCTTCCAGCGCTTCGACTTCCAGCCCGGCCATGGTCAGCGCATGCGCCAGTTCATCGCTGGAGAGCGCCGGATTGACCCAGGTTCTTAACCAATTTTCAGAGAATTTCATATCAACCTAATCCGGGCGAACCGGAATCAAAAATGAGGAATTGCCTTCTCGTAGGTTGGGCAAAGCGCAGCGTGCCCAACATTAATAGTGATACATTTGTTTGTTGGGCACGCTGCGCTTTGCCCAACCTACGCACTACGCAATATATTCTCAATTAAATTGTTTCAGAAAACGCAAATCACTCTCATAGAACAGGCGTAGATCATTCACGCCATAGCGCAGCATCGCCAACCGTTCCACGCCAAGGCCGAATGCAAAACCGAGATACTTTTCGCTATCGATATTGACATGCTTCAACACATTGGGGTGCACCATGCCACAGCCGCCGATCTCCAGCCAACCGTCTTTCCAGCTCATATCCATTTCGGCGGACGGCTCGGTGAACGGGAAGAACGAAGGACGAAAACGCACCCGCAGATCGTCGCGCTCGAAGAAGCGCTGCAGAAAATCCTGCACCACCCCTTTGAGATTGGCGAAACTGATTTCTTCATCGACCCACAGGCCCTCGACCTGATGAAACATCGGCGAATGGGTGGCATCGGAATCGAAACGATAGACGCGCCCCGGTGAGATGATCTTCAGTGGCGGCTGATGCGCTTCCATATAACGCACCTGCACCGGCGAAGTATGGGTGCGCAACACATGCTGCGGATCGATGTAAAAAGTATCGTGCATGGCACGCGCCGGGTGGTTCTCTGGAATGTTCAGTGCAGTGAAATTGTAGAAGTCGCTCTCGATCTCCGGACCGAACGCGGTGGCAAAACCCAGCGAGTGAAACAATTGCTCGATGCGTTCCAGCGTGCGTGTTACCGGATGCAATCCGCCCGTGCCCAGACCACGTCCGGGCAGGGTCACATCCAGCGCTTCTGCCGCCAGTTTTTGCGCCAGCTTGTTTTGCTGCAACGCATCGCGCCGCTGTTGCAAGGCGGCCTCGATGCTTTGTTTGACCTGGTTGATACGCGCACCGGCTGCCGGGCGCTCTTCCGCAGATAGCTTGCCCAAGCCCTTGAGCAAAGCAGTGAGGCTACCCTCCTTGCCCAGATATTTTGCTTTGACCTGCTCTAACTCAGTTTCATCGCCGATTGCGGCGAACTGCTGCAGGGCCTGATCGAGAATTTGTTGAAGCTGTTCCATCTATCATTCCATTTCGCAATAAAAGCGAAATATCGTAGGGCGCGTCCCACGCACCATCGTTAGTTACAACAGGTGGTGCGTGGGACGCACCCTACCAAACCACTGCCGCAAATGAAAAAAGGAGGCTGATCGCCTCCTTTATTTTTCAACGATACAAATTAAACGCCGAGGCTGGCTTTTGCTTGCGCCACGAATTGCGCAAACGCGGGCTTATCGAACACGGCTATATCCGACAATACCTTGCGGTCAACTTGAATATCCGCTTTCTTCAGGCCGTTCATGAACACGCTGTATGTCATACCCTGTTCACGCGCTGCCGCATTGATACGCGCGATCCACAAAGTACGAAACTGGCGCTTCTTCTGGCGGCGGTCACGGTAAGAATATTGTCCCGCTTTCATTACCGCCTGTTTGGCGATACGGTAGACGTTCTTGCGGCGACCGCGATAACCCTTGGCTAGCGCCAATATTTTTTTATGGCTGGCGCGTGCTGTTACTCCACGTTTTACTCTTGGCATGATTTGCTCCTTATGCGTAAGGCATCATGGCGCGAACCGATGCTGTGTTGGTTGCGTGGACTTCAGTCGTGCCGCGCAACTGACGTTTGTTCTTGGTGGTCTTCTTGGTCAGGATATGGCGCTTGAACGCTTGTGAGCGTTTGACGCTGCCACCGGCGCGGATCTTGAAACGCTTGGCCGCCCCGCTTTTGGTTTTCATCTTAGGCATAACTACTCCTTAAGTTATGGTGCTAGGTGTTTTCCGACTGGAAAAACTTGATGACCCATACACCACTTTTTATCGGGGAACTATTTGCTGCATCGCATCGACCATCCCCTTGCTGTCGAAACAATTAAATTCGCTTATTTTTTCTTGGCTTTCGGTGATAACACCATCACCATCTGCCGACCTTCCATCTTGGGAAACTGCTCGACCACGCCATGCTCCTCCAGATCACCTCTGACGCGCTCAATCAAGCGCATACCGATTTCCTGGTGAGCCATTTCACGGCCGCGAAAACGCAACGTGATTTTGGTCTTGTTGCCGTCTTCCAGAAACTTGATCAGGTTGCGCAACTTGATGTTGTAGTCACCCTCGTCGGTACCCGGGCGAAACTTGATTTCCTTGATCTGGACTTGTTTCTGCTTGAGCTTGGCCTCATGCAGTTTTTTGCTTTCGGCATACTTGAATTTGCCGATATCCATGATGCGGCATACCGGTGGATCCGCCAACGGCGAAATCTCGACCAAATCCAGCTCTGCTTCATCCGCCAATCGCAATGCTTCCGCGATGGCAACAATCCCGAGGGGCTCCTTTTCAACACCAATCAGCCGCACTTGCGGTGCGGTAATCATCTCATTGATGCGCTGCGATTTATCTTGTGCTATTGCAATATCTCCAATTAAACAATACTAAGCCGTGCTACCCGTATTGATCTCGGTTTTAAAACGCTGAAGCAATGCTTCCAGCGTCATCTGTCCGAGGTCTTCACCATTGCGGGCACGCACGGCCACCAATTTTCCAACCACTTCCTTATCGCCAACAATCAGCTGGTAAGGTAATTTCTGCAAGCTATGTTCGCGTATTTTATAGGTTATCTTCTCGTTGCGCAAATCCAGTTGCACACGCAGCCCGGCTGCGCGCAGTGCTTGCGCCACTTGCGTCGCATATTCATCCTGCGCCTGGGAGATATTCATCACCACGGCTTGTACCGGTGCCAACCATAACGGGAACGCTCCGGCATGATGCTCGATCAGGATGCCGATGAAGCGTTCCATCGAACCGAGTATCGCGCGATGCAGCATCACCGGGGGTTTGCGGCTGTTGTCCTCATCGACGAACTCCGCATCCAGCCGCACCGGCAAATTGAAATCCAGCTGGATCGTGCCGCACTGCCACAGGCGGCCGAGGCTATCCTTCAGCGTAAATTCGACCTTCGGGCCATAGAACGCACCCTCACCCGGCTGCACATCATATTCCAAACCATTTTGCTGTAGCGCCGCTGCCAGACCTGTCTCGGCCTTGTCCCAAGTCTCATCGGAGCCGACCCGCTTGTCCGGGCGGGTGGACAACTTGACCAGCACCTCTTTGAAACCAAAGTCCCCGTACACCTCGTTCAGCATCACGATGAAACGCGACACCTCGGGCTGTACCTGGTTTTCGGTGCAAAAAATATGCGCATCGTCCTGGGTGAAACCGCGCACTCGCATCAGACCGTGCAACGAACCGGATGTCTCGTTGCGGTGGCAGGAACCGAACTCCGCCAGACGCAACGGTAGATCCCGGTAGCTGTGCAAGCCGTGATTGAAAATCTGCACATGCCCCGGGCAGTTCATCGGCTTCACCGCGTAATCGCGATTCTCCGAGCAGGTGGTAAACATGTTGTCGTGATAGTTTTCCCAGTGGCCGGATTTCTCCCACAGGGTGCGATCCATTATGGTCGGCGTGCGCACTTCCTGATAGTCGTGCTCGCGGAACTTGCGGCGCATGTATTGCTCGACCTCCTGCCACAGCGTCCAACCCTTGGGATGCCAGAACACCATGCCGGGCGACGAATCCTGCATGTGGAACAATTCCAGTTGCTTGCCCAGCTTGCGGTGATCGCGTTTCTCGGCTTCCTCAATCTGATGCAGATAGGCGTCCAGCTCTTCCTTTTTCGCCCAGGCTGTGCCGTAAATGCGCTGCAACATCTCGTTGTTCGAATCACCGCGCCAATAGGCACCGGCCAGCTTCATCAGCTTGAACGCTTTCAGTTTGCCGGT